>JAGWBA010000049.1 GCA_021296215.1 Flavobacteriales bacterium | reverse complement strand
ATCGCTGAGTTTGCTATATTTTACAGGCATTACAGAACAAATCTATCCAATTGTTCCGGTCTTAAGCCTTCTTAATTCTTAGTTGAATATGTCTTTGGGGTTCGCCTGATTCATGAGGGTTCAATCATCGGCCTCAAAAGATAATTGTAGGCGGTGAGCCAACTAAGAACTTAAAAGCTTAGCACTATATTAGTGCTGTGCAAATCAGCTCTCTACATAACGGCCCTACCATTTCATTGCCCCTTTTCGATTACAGTGTATCTGCGGGTACGCCGAGTTACGTGACCGGTACGGTAGATCGCACGATCGACCTGAATCGCGAGTTGGTGTTGAATCCCCACGATAGTTTTTGCGTGCGCGCGAATGGTCAAAGTATGGTCGATGCGGGAATCGACAATGGAGACTTATTGGTCGTTGATAAAAAGATAGAGCCGGAAGACGGACGCATCGTGCTGGCCGTGGTGAACGGTGATTTCACGGTAAAACGACTGATCAAGCGGAACGGCCGCGTGATTCTGCAGCCCGAGAACGAAGCCTTTCAGCCGCTCGAGATCGATGCGTACATGGATTTCCGCATTTGGGGCGTGGTCACGGGAGTGATCAAATCATTCCTATGAAACTCATTTATCCGGAAAGCTGCGACAATGCGCCAAAACACGCCTTGATTCGGGAGATCATTACGGCTTTTTGCGAATTCAATTGGGGTTATCTGGAAAATGCCATTACGAGGACTTTGAAATGCACTGGCCCGGCGATCAGCCACTCATTGGCCGAGATCAATTTCTGAAGTTCATGAAGGAATTCGATCACCCCAAGACGGTCTTTCTCGAAGTATCCAACATCATCAGTCACGGTAAGCAGATTGCAGCAAATGGTGAAATGAGGGCGGAGGACGGAACGGCGTACTCCTTTGCGGACTTCTACGAACTCTTGAGCGCCGGTTCCAAAAAGCTCCGCAAAATTACCTCCCCCGTCGTCAAACACAGCTGAGCATTTTCCGTTAACTTTTAGCTTTCGGAAAAATCTCCTCTATGCGTTTCGTCAATATTCAATTCGAAAATAGAAATGGTCAGCACCTCGCGGCGCGATTGGAACTGCCCATCGATACAGAACCCCATAACTTCGCAATTTTCGCCCACTGCTTTACTTGCTCCAAGAATTTTAGCGCCGTCAAGAATATATCGCACGCGCTGAGCCGAAAGGGTTTCGCCGTATTGCGGTTCGATTTTACCGGTCTCGGGAACAGCGAAGGTGAGTTCTCCGAAACGAATTTCAGCAGCAACATCGAAGACCTACTTGATGCAGCGGAATACCTGAAGCGAAACCACAAATCACCTACCCTCCTGGTCGGGCATTCACTTGGTGGAGCCGCCGTTTATTTCGCTGCGCAAGAATTGGAGTCGGTTCGTGCGATAGCATCAATCGGAGCTCCATCGGAACCCGAACACGTTCGACATCTGGTCAAGGGCAAGGAAGAAGAGATCATACAAGCGGGATCGGCCCAAGTGAATATTGGAGATCGAGAGTTCAAGATCCAAAAGCATTTCCTCGATGACCTCGAGTCAAATAAGCTCAAAAAGACCTTGACCGATCTCCGAAAGTCCATCTTGGTCATGCATTCTCCCCAAGACGAGATCGTTGAGATCGAGAACGCTCGACACCTTTACGACGCCGCACACCATCCAAAGAGTTTCATTTCGCTCGATGGTGCCGACCACCTTTTGAGCGAATCGGACGACTCATTCTACACCGGCGAAGTCATTGCCAGTTGGGCTTCGCGTTACTTATCGACTAAAAGAAGAGAGAAGATCACCACTCAGCACGACGTGGCCGGACGCATAGGCCGCCAGAAATACACGACGGACCTACAGATTGGGCCGCACAACCTCATCGCGGACGAACCCAAGGATGTGGGCGGGCAAGATTTTGGGCCCAACCCTTACGAGTTGGTTTCGGCCGGATTAGCAGCTTGCACGGCCATGACCTTGCGCATGTACGCCGATCAAAAAGGATGGCCTCTCGATGGGCTCACCGTTCATGTAAACCACGGCAAAAGACACGCAGAGGACTCCGGAAGCATAGAGAGTGGGGCAAAAAAAATCGACCATTTCGACCGGTACATCCAGCTCGAGGGCGACCTCGATGAAAAGCAACGGCAACGATTACTTGAGATCGCCAATAAATGTCCGGTGCACAAGACCTTGCACGAAGAAGTGATCGTGAATACAAAGCTTGACCAAACCAATGAATAAGATTCCCGAAAACACCTATTGCCATTATGCCTTACAGCAAGCCAAAGACGATGTACACAGGGTGTACCACGACACCGAATACGGATTCCCATTGACCAACGACGACCAACTTTTCGGTCGCTTGGTACTAGAGATCAATCAGGCCGGGCTATCGTGGACCACTATTCTCAATAAGAAGGAGAATTTTGTTCGGGCCTACTCGAATTTCGAGATCTCCGTAGTTGCGTCTTATGGTGAAGCGGACGTTGAGCGATTACTCCATGATGCCGGAATCATAAGAAACAAACTAAAGCTCGACGCCGCAATACACAACGCACAACGGATACAAGAATTGCAGCGGGAGTTCGGTTCTTTCAAGTCGTGGCTCGATCACCACAAAGGACTTTCGAAACCAGAATGGGTGAAGCTCTTCAAAAAGACCTTTAAGTTCACGGGCGGAGAGATCACCGGGGAATTCCTAATGAGTACCGGTTACTTGCCCGGTTCACATCATCCAAATTGTCCGGTGTACAAATTACTACACTAACTCGCAATGGATCGAGGAAAGAATACGGCGGGTCTCAAAGAAAACTTGGAACAGTTTACCCTTCTCATCGTAGTAAACGCCTTCGTAGGTGGAATGGTCGGACTCGAACGTTCCATTTTTTTTGAATTCGCCGAGCAGGAGTTTGGCATCTCTTCCACTTCGGCGATCATGTCTTTCATCGTCGCATTCGGGGTCATCGCAGAACGGTATGGTCTTACCCCCTATCCTTTTTACCTGGGCATTGGAATTGTGTGCCTTGGACTATTGCTTTCCGCAGTTTGGATTCGCGATACGCGTCGCTTCGTGCAAACCGAAACGCGGACGAACCGACAGGCTTTGCTGTCAAATGTGTATTTAGATACTTCATTCCGCCACATAACGCTCAGCTCTGTCACGCAAGCAGGGCTCGTGAACAACCTAAACGACGGCATGATTTGGGGCTCATTACCGATTCTGCTCTTGACCTTTGGGTATAACAATGCTGAATTAGGAGTTTTAACGGCTATTTATCCGGCCGTTTGGGGAATAGGCCAACTATTTACGGGTAAAATGGCCGATCATTCCTCGAGAAAAGACATGCTGTTTTGGGGAATGCTGCTGCAGGGAATAGCCATCCTCGTATTGCCCATTTCTAGTTCCTTTATCGTCATCGCCCTTGTTTCTGTATCGATAGGTATTGGAACGGCTTTAGTTTATCCGACCCTTTTAACGGTGATCGCATCTACGGTGAACCCTCAACAGAGAGCCGAAAGCTTGGGGTGTTTCGACTGTGACGCGATTTGGGTTACGCGTTCGGAGCGTTGCTTTCGGGCATTATTGCCGACGCCTACGGAGTCGAACCGGCGATATGGAGTGTTGGGCTCCTAACGACAGCCTCAGCACTCTTGATCGCGAGGCGAATGCCCCGCGATCGTTCAGTACCCTTGTGCATTATTGCCAACCGCCACCCAAAGCGCGATAGGCATTAACCATGGCCCCCCATTGTTCTTTCCTCGTTTCGATCAATTCCATCCTCGAATTGAGCGCGTCTCGTTGGGTCAACAGGACCTCCATATAATCGGCACGAGCCGATTTAAAAAGCACGTTGGCGATGTTGATGGACTGTCTCAAAACATCTACCTCTTCGCTTTTAAGTAGGAAGCTCTTTTCAAGATTTGAGATTCTGGTAAGTTCATTGACCACTTCGATGTATCCATTCAAAATAGCCTGTTCATATTCAACAACTGCTTGTGTTTGCCGGGCATTACTGCTGAAGTAACCGGCTTTGATGCCTTGCGATTAAATACAAGCATAAGCAACTCACCCGCCGCAGAGTAAAGCATGGATTGCGGCGTGGAGAAGAGTAAAGGAGCATTAAAGGCTTCATATCCTATTCCGGCCGTCAATCGCAAGGAGGGAAAAAACTCGGCACGAGCGGCCAGCACATCCAACTTAGCCGCTTCGAGCTCTAACTCCGCCCTCCGAATATCCGGGCACCGGATCAACAATTCGGAAGGTATACCTGGGCATAAATGTCATTAGCAAGCCCCATGGCCTTCAATAAAAAGAAAGACCCAAACACCCCCACCGGCAGTGAAAAGACTACGGCCAATGGAAGTATGAAGCTTTCGTATTGGGCCGCCAGTACCATATACACGAAGATCAATACGATCAATAAAATGTAGAGTGACTCCATTCCGCGTGCCGCCTTATCGTACGACAGTCCTTCCCAGGCAATATCATAACCTCGAGGTAGGGTATTCTTGGCTACCTCCTCAACGGCCTTAATAGCATCTCTACTCGTGTATCCCTTCGCCGGCACAGCTCTTATGGCCGATGAATTAAATAAGTTATATCGAGTAATCTCATTCGGCCCTTGAGTTTTCCGGAGTTCCATGAACGCCGAATAAGGCACCATTTCATCTTGGCCATTTTTGACATACAAATCCATGATATCCTTAGGTAATCTGCGATATTCAGGGGCGGCCTGTGCATAGACTTTGAAGAAGCGGCCAAAGCGAATGAATCCTTGTTCATAAGTACTACCAATCAAGATATTCAAAGTCTCCATGGCCTTTCCGATCGAAACGTCCTTTTGCATGGCCCGTTTGTTGTCAATGACCAGTTCATACTCCGGGTAGTTCGCGCTGATGAAGGTGAACAATCCGGCCAATTCTGGCCTTTTGCCCAATTCACCCATAAAGTCCGAGTTGATGCGCTCGAAATCTTTATAGTCGCTGGAATTGGTCTTGTCCAATAATCGCAGGGCTACACCTCCGGCTGCTCCATATTCCGGGACCGCAGGCGACTCAAAATATTCAATGATCGCACCTATGTCTTGAGTCTTTTCTTCTAACTCCTCGATGATCTCGTGCACCGCCTTGTCTCTTTTGGACCAATTCTCGAGATTGATCAAGCAAGTACCGGCATTTGAACCACGACCTTCCGTGAGAATCTCATATCCAGCCAATGAAGAAACTGACTTGATCCCGTCGACCTCTTCAGCGATCGCTTGAAGTCTCCGTGAAATCTCATTAGTCCGTTCTAACGTTGCTCCAGGAGGCGTCTGAACGATGGCATAAATCATTCCTTGGTCTTCATTGGGAATAAATCCGGTAGGAAGCACGCTTTGAAATCCCATGATATCCAAACCAAAGACCAATAGAATACCAAAGGTCACGAGCCTGCGATTAACGATCTTTCTCAGGATTCGCACGTAAAAGTCAGTTGCCCTGCCGAAGACGCTATTGAATTTATCTAAGGCTCTATCGACCAAAGACCGTTTTTTTAAGTAATCACTGTGCGGTTTCAGGATCATCGCACACAATACAGGTGTTAAGGTCAAAGCAACCGGCCCAGATAACACGATCGAAGTCGCCATGGTGATCGAAAACTGCCTATAGAAGATACCAACCGGGCCTGTCATGAATGCTACTGGCACAAAAACCGCAATCATAAGTAGTGTAATGGCAATGACCGCTCCACTGATTTCTTTCAACACTTCTTTAACGGCTCGGTATGGACTTAAACCGGTCTCCGCCATTTTCGCATGTACAGCTTCAACAACGACGATGGCATCGTCGACAACGATTCGAATGGCAAGGATCAGTGCAAAGAGGGTGATCAGGTTGATGGTGAGACCAAATACTTGCATAAACAAAAAGGCACCGGTCAAAGACACCGGAACAGCCAAAGTCGGGATCAAGGTCGATCGCCAATCACCCAGAAAGATGAAAACTACCAATGCCACTAAAACAAAGGCTTCCAAAAGAGTGTGAACTACCTTTTCGATTGAAGCATCGAGGAAATTTGAAACGTCGTAGCTAATCTCGTAGTCCATTCCCGACGGAAACTGCTCCGTTTTCAGTTCCGAAAGCACGTTTTTTACCTGGGCGATCACTTCGCCCGCATTGCTGCCGTATGTTTGCTTTACCACTATTGCAGCCGATGGGTGACCGTCCAAATTCGAGTAGATATCAAAGAATTCACTCCCCAATTCAACCTCCGCTATATCCTTGAGGTAGAGCATTTCACCATCGGAATTTGCCTTGATGATCACATCTTCATACTCTTCGGGGTTTTTTACCTCCCCTTGTAGATCAGTACATACTCCAAAGCCTGAGCAGCTTTACCCGAACTCCGTCCGGTTCGTCCCGGTCGGCCGATGATACTCTGATTTTGTAAGGCCTCCATGACCTCTGCTGTCGAAACGTTGTAAGCCCGCATTCTGTCCGGTTTTAACCAAATGCGCATCGCGTACTGACGACTACCTAATATACTCGCTTGACCAATACCGTTGATGCGCTTAAGTTCGGGCAACAGGTTCACATTGGCATAGTTGTACAGGAACTTTTCATCGGATAACGAATCTTCGCTATACAGGTTAACATACATCAGCATGCTGGACTGTACCCTTGAAACCACTACTCCTTCGCGTTGCACCAATGGAGGGAGTCGATTGAGTACTTGGTCCACTCTGTTCTTGAGATTTACTACTGCCCGGTTCGGATCTGCTCCGAGTTCAAAAATCACCTGTATCGTTGCTTCTCCGGCACTTGTGGCATCAGAGATCATGTACTTCATTCCTTGAACGCCGTTAATGGATCTTTCAAGGGGAATAAGTGTCGACTTAACCAATACATAGGCACTGGAGCCCGGATATGCGATGGTCACAATCACTCGGGGTGGTGAAATCTCCGGAAATTGAGAAATCGGTCGGGTGACCATGGATAGTATTCCAAGAAATATGAATGCCAGCGACAACACGATCGCCAGAACGGGTCTGTGTATGAATTTCTTAAACATGATGCTCGTATTTAGATTACTCCGCGTGAAGCATCAAGTTGGCCATGACGTGCTCGGCAGGCTGTTCCTCAATTCCGATTTGTTGATTCTCGCGAACCTTTCTCAAACCTTCGAGGAGTAGGAGTTCTGTTGAATTCAGACCACTGGAAAGCACATATAAATGAGGGAGTTCATGAGCCATCTCAATTTGCCGTGAATGAATAAATCCCTCATTGTCAACGACATAAACATACTTCTTGTCCAGAATATTGAAGGTGGCCTTTTTGTGGAATGATCAACGCGTCACTTACCTGGTAAGAGATCACGACATTGCCGGTTTCACCGTGTCGCTGTATTCTTTCTGGATTCGGAAAAGTCGCTCTAAAGGGAATGTTGCCGGTTTCGTTGTTGAAATCCGCTTCGATGGCCGATATACTCCCTTTGTGATGGAAGTGTTTGCCATTGGCTATGATCAACGTGATCTCCTCTTTGCTCTTGCTCCCGTTAGATACGAACTCTAAATATTCCGATTCAGAGAGGTTAAAATAGACCCACGTCTCGCTATTGTCTGATAAATTGGTCAAGAGTTCTCCCTCTTCAACAAGACTGCCGAGGCGAACGTGGAATCGATCTACGATTCCATCAAATGGGGCTCTGATTTCGGTAAAGTCCAAATGAACTTTTGCCAAATTCAATTCGGCCTGAGCTTTCTGAAAACGGGCTTGTGCGATGGCCAATTCATTGGGCGATACGATATTGCTGTCAGCGAGTATCTTTGTGTTTTCGTATTCAATTTTAGCCGATAGGGCCTCTGTTTCTGAGGCTTCGTATTCGGCTTTGTACACATTGGGCATAATTTGAAAAAGCAATTGTCCTTTGTGAACGAACTCGCCTTCATCAACCAAGATGTCTTGGATGTATCCGCGCTCCAAAACACGAAGCTCGATATGGCGAATTGATTGTACCTGAGCTACGAATTCTTCTGCAATTGAAGTATCGGAAACGAGCGGTTTAGTTACTGGATATTCAACGGTCTCTTCGTGATGTTCTTTTTCATCATGGCTACACGATTCCATGCCCAGCAGGACGAATCCTGCTGCAACGAATGATTTGATTTTCATTGGTGTCTATCTGATTTGTTGAATGAAAAGGGCTTTTAGGACCTTGGTGGCCCTCGAATGAGGCGTCGACCTTAATTGGCGATCGCAGTGCCTATTCGGTTCAAATCAGATATACCTGGATCAAGGTGCGATAGCGTCTGGGAGAAAGGCACCACGAAATGCCGGTTCTTTCAAAGAGCCGATTGCGGAAAAGGCTACGTGGAGACGTGTGAGCTCAGAGAATACTTACCTGGGAAGAAATCGGAAAAATAATCCTCCGAGGTCTCTTCATTTTCTTCTAAAAACTCAAAAAAAGAAAAGCTTGAGATCCTTTTCGATGGGGTCGTCGTACTGCGACATAGTCAGTTCGGACCCAATCTGGATTTCGTTTGTTGCTTCCGTTGAGGCAAATGAAGAAAAAGCCCCTAACAGGACTAGTATCCAAGCAAGTACTATTTTTAGTCTGGCTATCACGCGACAAAGGTAGTCAAGGGTTAATCTCTAACCAAGAGTTTAACACTTCGTTAAGGATACTCGGATATCCGCTCGATCCAGCGATCCCGACTCTTAACCTGAAATTTGATGATTTGCCCGTTATCCAAGGTGAGCTTGATGCCCGTTTTATGGACGCCGAGTAGGGCGTCTTCGTCTACTTCCATAATCTCGTTCAAGGGTACTTGGATCTGATGCTTGCGCAAACTGTAACTGTGTGCTTGAAAAAGTACGTATTCACCGGTTAAATAGAGCGTTCCCCCAACGGTATCGCCTTTCCAGAGGTGGCTAGCTCCCTCCTGCATGAGAATCTTATCTCCATTTTCGAGGACACCTGGCGTCCGGCGGCCTTGTTCATCGCGCCGTATAGGCGGTAAATAAAAAAAATAAACGGTGCCACCGATCAGAACGGCAGAGGTGAATCCCAAAAGTAGGGCCTTGTCGGCCGGAACCTTAGTGAGGAGGAACAAGGTAAAGGCCGCGCCAAAGGCGACGCCACCAACCAAAGAGCGTTTTACGCGTTCATTCATACGACAAAGATAAGGACCTACGAACACTACTCCGGTATTTTCGGTTACCTTCATCCTATGCTTGGATTTCGATTTTCAGAGTACACCTCCGATCCCAACCAAACCGTATTCGACAAGCTGTTCGATATTTTCAAGGAGTTGATCACGCACACCTCTGGCGATGTCGACGAGGCGCTGGATTGGTTGCGCGAGCTCGACGAGCATTACAAGCTCACGACCGACGATTACGGTATAGATGAATTTATAGAAGACCTTAAAAAAAAGGGTTATTTGCGCGACGAAACAGACAAACCCGATGGGGGTGGATTAGCGATCACGGCAAAAACGGAGCAAGCGATCCGAAAGAGCGCTCTCGACCAAATCTTCGGGAACATCAAGAAGTCGGCGGCCGGGAATCACAAAAGCAAAACTACCGGTAAAGGCGACGAACTGAGTAGCGATCAAAGACCTTTTCAATTTGGCGACACACCGGATCAAATAAACATGTTCGACAGCATCAAGAATGCGCAGAAGAACAGTATGGGTGGAGACTTTCGCATGTCGGAGGAAGACCTCGTGGTGCGCGAGCAAATGTATAAGTCTCAAATGAGCACCGTGCTCATGATCGATATCTCGCATTCCATGATCCTGTACGGCGAAGACCGAATTACGCCCGCAAAGAAGGTCGCTATGGCCTTGGCCGAATTGATCACCACACGTTACCCCAAAGACACTTTGGACGTCATCGTTTTTGGTGACGACAGCTGGCCCATAGAAATCAAAGACCTCCCCTACCTTCAAGTGGGACCCTACCATACCAATACCGTTGCCGGTTTAGATTTGGCTATGGACTTGCTGCGCCGCAAAAAGCACGCGAACAAGCAGATTTTCATGATTACCGACGGAAAGCCCAGCTGTCTCAAAGAACCAGACGGGTACTACAAGAACTCCTGGGGCCTCGACGATTACATCGTAGGGAAATGCCTCAACAAAGCCGCTGCGCTAAGAAGACTCAACATACCCATCACCACCTTCATGATTGCACGTGACCCCTACCTGCAAGAGTTCGTGCAAAAATTCACCGAAGCCAATCAAGGCAAGGCCTTTTACACGGGCCTCAAAGGGCTCGGACAACTGGTTTTCGAAGATTACGAACGCAATCGACGTAAAAAACTCTAATGGACATCGACAAAATCAAAACTCTGGGCCGGCTCAAGGCGGCCGGTTACGCGCCAAAAAGTATTAAAGAAGAGCTTCGACAAAATTTGATTCGGGCCCTGCGGGCCGATGAGAATCCCTTTGCCGGGATTATTGGGTACGAGCACTCGGTGATTCCCGATCTCGAGCGGGCCATATTGAGTAAACACAATATCAACCTCCTAGGTCTGCGCGGACAAGCCAAGACCAGGCTGGCGCGTATGCTGGTGAATTTACTCGATGAATATGTTCCTGTGGTCGATGGGTCCGAACTCAACGATGACCCCATGCAACCCCTTTCGCGCTATGCCCGTGATCTCGTGGCCGAAAAAGGAGACGACACACCAATCCACTGGTGGCACCGAAGCGAGCGTTACGGGGAAAAGCTGGCCACGCCCGATGTGAGTATTGCCGACCTCATTGGCGATGTGGACCCTATAAAAGCCGCGAATCTGAAGCTTCCTTATTCGGATGAGCGCACTATTCACTTTGGAATTATCCCGCACAGCCACCGAGGAATCTTCGTGATCAACGAGCTTCCCGACCTTCAGGCGCGCATCCAAGTGGCTTTGTTCAATATTTTGCAAGAGGGTGATATTCAAATCCGTGGATTCAAGCTTCGCCTCCCTCTCGATATTCAGTTCGTTTTTACGGCCAATCCCGAAGACTACACGAACAGGGGAAGTATCGTAACACCGCTGAAAGACCGTATAGGATCTCAAATACTTACGCATTACCCAGAAAGTATCGAAATCGCCAAGGCCATCACCAGGCAAGAAGCCAAGCTCAGCGACGAACAACGCGAACGAGTGGAGATCGTTGAGGCGGCGGAGAACCTGCTCGAGCAAATTGGTTTTGAAGCCCGTCAAAGCGAATATATAGATGAAAAAAGCGGCGTTTCGGCCCGACTCAGCATTACAGCTTTTGAGATCTTGGTGAGCGCAGCCGAGCGACGGACACTCTTGAATGGTGAGGATAAAACCACGGTGCGGTTCATCGACTTTGTAGGTGTTATTCCGGCCGTGACCGGAAAAGTCGAACTCGTGTACGAAGGCGAGCAGGAAGGCGCACATATCGTTGCAGAAAACCTCATTGGAAGCGCCTTGCGCACGCTGCTTCCCGGGTATTTTCCGAAGCTCGACAAACTCAGTCGGGAAGACGAGAATAATCCCTACACCACCATCGTCAATTGGTTTGGGGAAGGCAATAGCGTAGATCTACTCGACGACGATACCGAAGCGGAGTATCATAAAGCCTTGGACGGGGTTCGCGGATTGGGCACCATGGTCGATAAGTATCAGTCCAAGGCCACTACTCAAGAGCGGTACTTCTACATGGAAATGGTGCTCCACGCGTTGGCGGAGTTCAGCAAGCTCGACAAAGATCGGCTTGAAAGAGGTTTCAATTTCAGCGACCTGTTCAGCAGTATGCTTGGTTGATTCGAAAACGCTCCTCGACCGATGCTCAAGATTGCCTGGTCCGAACACTACCACCACCCTTTGCCCGAAGGACACCGATTCCCGATGGAAAAGTACACCCTCCTACCCGAGCAACTGCGTTATGAGGGAACGGCCGACGAATCGCATTTCCACGCCCCAAAACCCATTTCCGAGGAGGTAATCCTCCGGACGCACGATCCTGTATACTGGCAACGGCTGCGCGATGGCGAACTCACGCCCAAGGAGCAGCGAAAGACCGGTTTCCCGCATAGCCCCTCACTTGTAGAGCGTGAAAGGGTCATCAGCCAGGGCACCGTTGACATCGCCAACCACGCGCTGGAACACGGCTGCGGACTAAACGTCGCGGGCGGAACCCACCATGCGTATACCGATCGCGGCGAAGGATTTTGCCTCCTCAACGACCTGGCCATCGCGGCAAACTGGCTACTCAAAACCAATAAAATAATGACTAGGCCCTCTCGGGCCGATGCGGGAGCACCCGTTCTGATCTTCGATTTGGATGTGCATCAGGGCAATGGAACCGCTCAGATATTTCGGAACGATCCGAATGTATATACCTTTTCCATGCACGGAGCCAACAACTACCCCTTACATAAAGAAACAAGTGATCGCGACGTAGCATTGGACGACAATACACCAGATGAAGTATTCCTCAAAATTCTTCAAAAGGAACTCCACGAAACACTAGATCGCGTAAGGCCCGGATTCGTTTTCTACCTTGCAGGAGTCGATGTGCTGGCCACCGATAAGCTCGGTCGGCTTGGCCTCAGCCTCGATGGATGTAAGCGACGCGATGAGATCGTGATATCGAAACTCAGTCAACTCGGACTTCCTTGTGCAATTGCCATGGGCGGCGGCTATTCGGAGCGTATCGCGGACATCGTTGAGGCACATGCCAATACGTTCCGACTCGCGAAATTCTATTACGAGTGAACCTCGGCGTCCGTTAATGCCTTCAATTTGCTCGAAAACTCCTTTTGAATATCCACGGTTTTGTTCTTGGCGTACCACGTGTGAACCTGCTCGCTAAATACCGAATAGGGTTGATCACCAGCAGCTTTCCATTGGTGCAAAATATCCTGCGCGGCCTTTGGCCTGGGCCCCCAATGCCCCAACAAACTACCCGTTTGAGCATCTATGACAATGGTGATCGGTATCGCTCGCCCGCCGTCGGTTAAAAAGTGATCCATGATCTCGTGATTCTCATCTCTGAGGATATAACGCGTCAGTACGTTCGGACTTTCGGCGGCCATTCGCTCTTAAATTGGAATGATCTGGGCTGCATCGCCACACCAGCCTTCTGTGATCGTTAGCCACAGCATCGGGCTTTCAATACCCTTCATGATCGAAATGATCTCGCCCTGAAGCGCCGGAGTCTTTTGAAGCCGATCCATACGGCGCATGTTCATCCGCGTGTATTCTAGATACGACCCGGAGTGATTGTCGCCTGTGGTCTTTCCAGAGGCCATAAGATCATCTAGCTTCGACCGATATTGTTCGTATGTCCATCCCCTTTGGAATTCTTTAACCCAATCCATGATTTAATAATTACTCTGCAAAAGTATTACATGTAGCTACAATATAAAGTCAACGGAAAGACAAAAAGCCCCGTAAATTGCGGGGCTTTCATGTTGATCCATTGTTAGTTCAGATGGATCAAGGTTGAATAACCGCGTCGACAACGTGAATTACACCATAGGTTCCTTGAATGTCCGTTACCTCGATATTAGCAACCGTCCCATTCACATCTGTAATGGTCAGTGCCGTCGGATTCGTACTTATCAAGGTTCCTTCAAGTGTCGCTACTCCACCATTCGGCACCCCCGTTGAACGCACATTTCCATTCACGGTGTGGTAAAGAAGAACACTGGTCAAGCCGTCCACTCCAATTGCGGCAACAAGCTCGGCTAAGTCATTCACTTGTGCTGCATCAAGTAGGTTTGCAAAGGCATCATTGGTCGGAGCAAATACTGTAGTTACTTCTGTTTCACTTGACAAACGTGCTGCAACCACAGCATCTGCAGCGCCGACAGCAGCTACCAAAGAAGTATGACTTGGACTCAAACTAGCTAGTTCTACCAAGTTTTTCGGGAGAATTACTCCATTCAACTCGTGAATGACACCATTAGAAGCGTCGATATCCGTATTGATCACTTCCGCTTCGTCGTTTATTCGAACTCCGGCAGAGGCATCGATAAAGGCACTGAGGTTGGCTCCATCAATTCCATTATATACTCCAGCCGTTGCAACGAAACCAGTCGTTACATCCCTTGCCTTCACCTCTCCTTGCAATACGTGATATAGTAGAATATTTGCAAGCGCATCACCTCCGACAGCGGCGCTGAGATCATCTAGATCAGCTACTCCTAAAGCGTCGAGCAAATCGGAAAAAGCATCATTATTTGGCGCAAATACCGTGTACTGGTCGGACCCATTCAAAACGACGTTAAGTCCCGTGCGTTGTAGGGCTGCGACAAGTATGCTGAACCTCGGGGTCTCCGCAGCCGTTTGAGTAATAGTCTTCTGTTCTGGCATGGCCATGTCGTCGTCGTCACATGCCGCAATTACGAAGGCGCTTAAGAGCAGAGTTCCGATCACGACCATGCTCTTTCTCATCGTGGTTAGTTTCAATTTTACGAAGGTTTTCATTTTGGTTGTTGTTTAATTATTAGCACACATACATAAACACTCTAAGTGTTCTTAAACTTTCTAAGCTCTTTTGTTGATGTTACGGAACCTTTTATTAAACAGTTGATCAATTTTCAGAATTAACAATTTATTATGAAAGTTGTCATTTTGATTCTAGGCTTAACACTTCTGTTACATACTTTTTAGACCTTTAGCTAAACGAAATTGAATATGCGTGCCTCCCTAATTGTATTAGCCTGCTCATTAATATCAACCGTAAGGGCTCAATTCCCTATCCAAAGTGGCCCTATGGTTGGGTATTCCGAAATGAAAGAAGTTGTTCTGTGGGTTCAAACCACCCGTTCGGTGGATGTTGCATTTGGCTATTCACCCGAGAATGGCAACCACGAATTCATGACCTCAACGAGCCGAAGTTCCGCCGAAGATGCCTTCGTAGTCAAACTCATCTGCGATTCGGTCGATGAAGGAACGACATACGATTACCGTGTTTTCATCAATGGTCTACCCATTCAGCTCGATCGAAAGCTGGACTTCGAGACACAGAAGATGTGGCGATGGCGTGAGGATCCGCCTAGTTTCACGTTCGCTATTGGTTCCTGTGCCTATGTGAATGAAGAGAAGTACGATCGGCCCGGAAAACCCTACGGAAGTGACTATCAGATATTCGAAACTCTGAGTGATACTGACCCTAATTTCATGATATGGATGGGCGACAACACTTATTTGCGAGAGGCCGACTGGTACAGTAGAACTGGAATTCTTCGCCGCAACACGCACACGCGTTCGCTACCAGAAATTCAAGATTTCCTAGGGCACGTTCATCATTACGCTACATGGGATGATCACGATTACGGTCCAAACAACAGCGATCGAAGCTTCAGGAATAAAGCCGACACCAAAGAAGCGTTCGATCTGTTTTGGGCAAACCCCACAAGCGGTTTAAAGGGTGAAGGAGTGACCACTATGTTCCAGTGGGCCGATATGGACTTCTTTATGCTCGACAATCGGTGGTTCCGCAACGCAAACAGGCGATTCGATATAGATACAGCAGACCGATCGGTATTGGGTGAAGCTCAAATGCAATGGTTGTTCGACCAGTTGTCGACCAGCTATGCTCCGTACAAATTCGTGATCATGGGCGGACAATTCCTAAATACCCATGCCGGTTACGAAACCATGATGGATTTGAGTCCGACCGAGCGACAGCGAATCATTGACTTTATATACGAGACCGACCTAGAGGGAGTGGTCTTCTTGACCGGGGATCGACACCACAGTGAAATAAGCGTATTAGAGGCCGATGGCAAACCTAGAATTTACGATATAACGATATCTCCTCTAACAGCAGGAACAGTATGGGACAAGGCCATTGAAGAGCCGAACTCATTACGCGTTGATGGTACTTGGGTGAATAGTCATTGCTTCGGACTATTTGAGGTAACCGGTCCCCGGAAAGAGCGAAAACTCAACTTACGGGTTATCGACGCCGACGGTAAGGAGTTGTTCACCTTTGACCTTAGTCGGGAGAACTGATCAATTCTCTATCTGTAGCCCGTATTTGTTGAGCAATCCGGGCAAAGCGTTAATAGAGACCTTGGTACCTCTGATATCGTTGATTTCGGGATCGATACGGAGGTTGTACGACCCAGATAGGTCAGCCTTTTCCAGACGGGTCCGGTCGAAAGTTGCATTACTCAGGTCACAGGACACCAAAGTTGATCCGTTAAGGTTAGATTCAGTAAAGTCCACCTGATTTATGGAGCAATGGACAAACGTTGATCGCGTAAGATCAACCTGGTAAAAGCTAGAATGATCTAATTGACATCTTCGAAAGCGAGTCGCGAACGAAAAACTTGAGCCTACTTCAAACAAAAGACCGAGGAGCTTAGACCCCGAAAACTCGCAATCTTGAAAGGCCGTTTCCAGAATTTTGCAATTACTCAAATCGCAGTCCCTAAAGGTGCATTCGATGAATCTTGACTCGGACAGATCAATTCCGCTGAGGTTGCAATCCTTGAATACACACATTTCGTAATCGCCGAGTTCCCAGGTAGATTCGGCGAAATCCACCCCGGTAAATTCCTTTTCGTTAAAAAATTTCTTCGCCATCAGTCGGCGATCACTCGTTCAAAGCCTTCGTATCGCAAAAGGAAAACGTGTTTATTAACGAAGCTTCCACGCGAGTTTTCTCGGAAATCGAAGCCGTTCTGCAACAGGCGTTCCTTTCGAGAAGTCAGTTCGTCCAAGGAACCCGTTTCGAGTAACATACGGCCAAAGAAGTAGCCGATGTCGAATCCTTGGATAGAAAAACGGCTGGGCTCGTCGTGGAATCGCGATCGATACTGACTCAAGAAAGAGATCATCAAAGAGTCTTGATACTGAGGCGCTTGCGTAGCCGGAAAATGTAAATTGAGGTTATTGAAATAAGATTTGTCGACATTGAGTCGCTCGATATCTGAAAGTCCGATCACGATGACGTTATCGAGCCGCTCAGCATTGAGTTGGGTGATGAAATCCGTCATAAATACCTTGTCGATACTGGGTACTATAACGATGTTGGTATCGTATTCCTTCAGCCAATCGAGCCCGTCGATCTGGGCATCGTAAACCTCGATCTCACGCACTTTTCCCGAATCGAGGTAATAGTTAAACTTCTCGCGCATGTACTTTGCATTTTCGAGGTCTTGAGCCGTATCGGTATAAACGAGAAACAAGTGATCATTTCTGAACTTCTCGATAACCGACTGGGCGAGGAAATCGACCATCTGACGATCCGACGGTTGAATTTGAACGTTCTTGGAATGCGAATAAACGATACTTGGGTTCTTGCTGAAAGGAGAAACCAGGATCGGGCCTCCCTCCCTACGGCGGTTGGCAATAGCGAGCACATTGTCGGTATAAAGCGGACCAATAACGAGGTCGAAGTCCTCCATTTTCTGATACGCCGACCACGAGAAGAACGGATCGTTTTCGGAATCCTCAACGGTAAGCTCAATTTGAAGACCTTGTTTAGCAAGAGTATCGAGAGCAATTCGCAACCCGTAATAAAAGTCCAAGGCGATCTCTGATTTTGGAAAAACGATCTGGTCTTCTTCGAGTGCTCTATTTAGATCGAGGCTGTCGTTGATCTGAAGATAAAAAGGTAGGATCACCCCAACTTTATACGATCGACCGCGCAAACTATCGGGAACCGTGTTGAGTCTGAGTGATGGGGTCAGTTTGGGCCCTTTACTGACTTCTCTGATGACCGTGTCGGCCGGAGCTTTGAGGTCGATCTTTACCGGGATGCGGATCAGCGTTCCCACTTGAAGGCCAGTTTCGACCAGTTCGGGATTGATATCGTATAGTTGCTGAGTGCTGATCCCGTATTCCTTGGTAATGCTGTAAATGGTGTTTCCTTTGACTACTCGGTGGAGCAAGTAGGCTTCATTAGCCAAGTAAAGGTTTTCGACGGGCTGGCGTTCAACGACCGGGATGAGCAGCTGCTGCCCGATCTTGAGTCCGTCCGCGAGCTGCGGATTGTACTTGACCAAGGTTTCCTGGTCAATAGAGTACTTCTTGCAGATCCCGTACAAAGTTTCCTTGGGTTGAACTTCGTGTGTGACGAACTTTTGATCAATGGTGTCATTCTGGCCGTAGGCCATAATCGAAAACACCATCACAATAGCAACAAACAACTTTTTTAGCACGGTCAATAATTAAGAAGGCTTAAGACCAGAAGATTATTTACTAACGATTAAATATAGGTCTTGAAATTGAATCCCCCTCTTTAACGGGAAGG
>JAGWBA010000048.1 GCA_021296215.1 Flavobacteriales bacterium | reverse complement strand
CTTCCCGTTAAAGAGGGGGATTCAATTTCAAGACCTATATTTAATCGTTAGTAAATAATCTTCTGGTCTTAAGCCTAATGAAATTTAGAAAAGTCGAACTTAGGAAGCTATATATCCTTCCGGATGACGATCACCACCGGCGAATTTCTCGCGCAGTCCATGATCGGCGTTGAAGTAAGCTTTGAACTGTATCTGCCCTTTGCGCCGCGCAGTCGGCAGCACTCTCTCGAGGCAATCGCGCAGCGGCAGACTATTATCGTTGCGCCCATAAACCAGCAGTACCGGCTCATCGAGTCGCTCGTAATACGGCAGCGGATCAAAGTCGAGGTTCCGGGCACTCGGATTTACCTGACACTCCGCAAACGGTGGCAATTCCTCGGGCGGAGATCGGTGAACGAGAGCGCTAAAGGCGAAAAAATCACCCAGCCAGCGCATGCGCTCATCGGCCCTCAAGAGTGAATCTTTCCGCATCCAATCCACATAACCCTCTCGGGTGCGCAAATAGTCAATATACCCCGTCAAATACGTATTGAACTGCTCCGCAAAGGCCTCCGTACCGCCATTCTCCACGATGATGGATGATATGTGATACCTAATTTGATCGCGCGGAGTAATGGTCGGTGCCGAAATGCCCACCAAGAAATCGGCCCGTGCGCGCTCGTTTGCCAAGTGCATCACCCAAGTGCCTTGACCAATGGCCCAGTAGCCCAAACGGGTTGTATCGGTATATGGCCTAGCGGCCAGATGCTCGAGTGCCGCCGCCGAATCGGCACCTAGGTCGGCGAAGTTGGCCTTCCACATCGATCCGCCCGAGACGCCACATCCCCGCTTGTCGTAATTGAGTACGGCGATGCCTTGATGAACGAAGGAACGCGTGTACTCCTGGAAGTTCTTTCGGGTCGCCGGCGACGAACCGTGGATCATCACTACGGCCGGAAAAGGTCCATCGTCTTTCGGTTTGCTAATGACCCCGAAGAGGGTGTCGCCCTGTGAAACAAAGGAAATCTCCTCGGTGTAGATAGCGGAAACATTCGGGCCGCAGGCCCCGAGAAAAAAAGAGAGGACGGGAATGAGCGCGATGGCCCTCATTTACCTTCAGATTCGAGTGCGTCCCAGTATTCGGCAGCTCTGCGCAGGTGTGGGATCACGATGGTTCCGCCGATGAGTTGACCAATGGCCAGGGCTTCGAAGGTCTGTTCCTTGGTGAGGCCGACTGCGTGACAGCGACCGAGGTGGTATTTAATGCAGTCATCGCACCACAGCACGAGAGAGGCCACCAGACCGATAAGTTCCTTAGTGGGCACGTCGAGCGCCCCCTCCATAAAGGCGTTGGTATCGAGATTGAATATCCGCTTGATCACCTTGTTATCGGCCTCGAGAATAAGGTTGTTCAGGCGACTGCGGTTTTCGTTAAACTCTTCGACGATGTTAGCCATGAGCTTTTGCTTTTCGTTGGTTTCGGATCACTCGAGCCGATATAAAGATGCTGATCTCATAAAGTATGAGTAAGGGGAGCGATACGAGCACTTGGCTGGCGATATCGGGCGGCGTAATGATGGCCGAAAGAATCACCGTGACCACGATGGCGTGACGGCGATAGGTCTTCATCATGGCTGGCGTGAGGAGTCCGAGTTTAGTAAGGAAATACACCAAAATAGGCAGCTCGAATATGATTCCGGTCGCGAGCGTTACGGTTGTCACGGTGGAAATAAAACTACCCAAATTGATCTCGTTGGCGACTTGCTGGCTCACGGTATAGCTCCCGAGAAAGTTGACCGAAAGAGGTGAGATCATAAAATACCCGAAGCTCACGCCGGCCATGAAAAGCAGTCAACTCAAGAAAACGACTCCGCGGGCATATCGGCTTTCGCTCTTTTTGAGTCCGGGTTTGATGAAACGCCATACTTCCCAGAGCACGTAGGGGAACCCGACGATGAATCCGGCCACGAGGCCCACCCAGATATGGGTGGTGAATTGCCCTGCCATATCGATATTCTGAAGCGTGAAGGGCAGTTCGGTCATGCAAAGCGCATCGTCGAGTCCGAGAGCTTGCGACAATTTGCAGAACATACGGTAGGTGATGAAATCGGCGTTCTTGGGTCCGAAGATGATCACATCAAAGACTATACGCTTGGCGGCAAAGGCCACGATGGCGAGTCCAATGACCACGGCCGCAGAGCGAATGAGGTGCCACCGGAGGATCTCGAGGTGATCGAGAAATCCCATTTCGGCGCCTTCACCATCGATCAGCCGTTGTCGTTGTTCCGCTTTCTCTTGCTTTCGCTCGTCACTCATATCAAATGATTCCTTCTTTCAGGATATCGTGCAGGTGAATGATGCCTTTGTATTGGCCTTCTTCAACGACCACGAGCTGGGTAATGTTCTTGCCCTCCATTTGGTGGAGCGCTTCGGCCGCAAGCGATTTAGGTGCAGCGTGTTGGGGGTTCGGGGTCATGATATCTTTGGCCTTCACGGTCATTACGTCGTCTTCGCGTTCCATCATGCGACGTAGGTCTCCGTCCGTGACCACCCCGATCAATTTTTCGTTTTCGAGCACCGCGGTAATGCCGAGACGCTTACTCGAGATCTCTACGATTACTTCTTTTACCGAGGCGTCGGCCTCAACGGCCGGACGTTCATTCTGGGTATAAAGATCACCCACCCTTACATATAATCGTTTCCCGAGGCTTCCGCCCGGGTGATAACGGGCAAAATCTTCTGAGCTAAAATCGCGCAGCTCAAGCAGAGCTACGGCAATTGCATCGCCCATGATCAACTGTGCCGTCGTGCTCGAAGTAGGTGCCAGGTTATTCGGGCATGCTTCTTCTTCGACAGCAGTACACAGAACGAAATCGGCTTGTTTACCCAGATAACTACCCCTTCGGGCCGTGAGGCCCACAAGTTTATTGCCCATATTCTTGATCAGCGGAAGCAGCGCCTTGATCTCCGGGGTGTTTCCGCTGTGCGATAGCGCGAGGATCACGTCGTTCTTTTGCACGATCCCCAAATCGCCGTGCAGTGCGTCTGCCGCGTGCATAAAAACTGCCGGGGTACCCGTGCTGTTGAGGGTAGCGACGATCTTGTGGCCGATGTTCGCGCTTTTTCCGATGCCGGTCACAATAACTCGGCCCGCAGAGCGATAAATGGTATCGACCGCTTCGGCGAACGATCGGTCGATTTGTTCGTTAAGGCCCTGTATCGCTTGGGTCTCGATGGCGATGGTCCGTTGGGCTGATGATATGATTTTATCGAAATGTTCCAAGTGAATGTGGCGGATTGGTTGGTCAACTTGCCAAAATGCACTAAATTTAATTTAGTACCCTAAAAATGAGTGCAACGCTGCGCTACAAAAGTATTTAAAAACCGTAACACTCGAAGGGCCCGCTATGTCTCCCCCTTTAAAGAAATCGCTTAAACAGTATTTTGGCTTTGACCAATTCAAAGGTCAGCAAGACGCAATCGTCCAAAGTTTGCTCGATGGCAACGACACCTTCGTCATAATGCCCACGGGTGGTGGAAAGAGTTTGTGCTATCAGCTTCCGGCACTCATGAGCGAAGGAACGGCGATCGTAGTATCGCCCTTGATCGCCCTCATGAAGAACCAGGTCGACGCCATTCGCGGATTCAGCGAAGACGAAGGAGTAGCGCACGTAATCAATAGCTCTTTGACCAAGAAAGAGATCGCTCGGGTGAAGGAAGATATTCTTAGCGGTGTCACCAAGTTATTATACGTCGCTCCGGAATCGCTCACCAAGGACGAGAACATTGAATTTCTGAAGCAGACTCAGGTTTCGTTTTACGCTATCGACGAGGCACACTGTATTTCGGAATGGGGTCACGATTTTAGACCTGAGTATCGGAATTTACGCACGATCATGTCGAAAATCCAGCGGGCACCGATCATAGCGCTGACCGCCACGGCCACACCTAAAGTGCAAGAAGATATTCAAAAGAGCCTCGGCATGGAGGGAGCTCGTGTTTTCAAGGACTCTTTCAACAGACCGAATCTTTATTATGAGATTCGACCCAAGGTAAATGTGGTCAAAGAGATCATTAAGTATGTTAAGTCCCGGCCAGAGAAGTCGGGGATCATCTACTGTTTGTCGCGGAAAAAAGTAGAAGAACTTGCCGAGACCTTGCAGGTAAACGGAATAAAAGCCTTGCCGTACCACGCAGGACTCGACGCGGGCACACGAGCCAAGCATCAAGATGCATTCTTGATGGAAGATGTAGAGGTTATCGTTGCTACGATCGCCTTTGGAATGGGAATCGACAAACCTGACGTGCGATTTGTATTGCACCACGACATCCCGAAATCACTCGAGAGCTACTATCAGGAGACAGGGCGCGCCGGTCGAGACGGTGGCGAAGGGGTTTGTATCGCGTTCTATAGTTATAAGGATATCGAAAAGCTCGAGAAGTTCATGCGGGGTAAACCCGTGGCTGAACAAGAAGTAGGACATCAGCTTTTGCAAGAAGTTGTGGCTTATGCTGAAACGAGCATGAGCCGACGTAAATTCATTTCACACTACTTCGGTGAAGAATGGGATGAGAAGAATGGCGACGGAGTCGGCATGGACGACAACCAGCGTTACCCTAAAGAGCATTTCGAAGGAAAAGAGTACGTTCAGAAAGCCTTACAAGTGGTGCGCGACACGAAGGAGCGATTCAAGATCGAAGACTTGTCGAAATACCTATCGGGCATTCGAAACGCCACCATCGAAACGTACAAACTCGATAGCCGGCCCGGATTTGGGAGCGGAAAAGATAAGGATATGGCTTTTTGGCGCATGGTTTATCGACAGGCTATCGTAGCTGACCTTTTGCGCAAAGAGATCGAAACCTATGGTATTCTGAAGATAACGCCAAAGGGAGAAGAGTTTTTACAGAGTCCGAAGTCGCTCATGTTGGCGGAGGATCATTATTACGATATCGCCGCCGAGGCCGACGAGTCCAATGCGTCGACCGGAAATACCGGAGGTGCAGATCAAGAATTGGTGAAGATGCTGCGCGACTTGCGCAAAAAGGCAGCCTCTAAAAAAGGGCTTCCTCCCTACGCGATCTTCCAAGAATCATCACTGGAAGACATGGCCATTCAATATCCGATCACCCAAGATGAAATGAAGAACATCTTCGGCGTGGGCGAAGGAAAGGCGCGCAAATTCGGAAAGCCGTTCCTGGAGCTGATCGAAAGGTATGTCCAAGACAACAACATCGAGCGTCCGGAGGACATGGTCGTAAAGACCGTAGTGAACAAGTCGGGCCTCAAGGTCTACATCATCCAAAGTACGGACCGCAAATTACCTCTGGAAGATATTGCCGCAGCCAAGAACTTGGAAATGGACGATCTCCTGACCGAGATCGAGCGCATCGTATACTCGGGTACGAAGGTGAACATCGATTACTACATCGATGAGATGCTCGACGAAGAGCAACAAGAAGAGATATTCAATTACTTCATGGAAGAAGCCGATACCGATTCCATCGAAGAAGCCATGGACGAATTCGACGAGGAGTACTCAGACGAAGAACTTCGCTTGATGCGCATTAAGTTCTTGAGCGAGGTGGCTAACTAAAGCGTTAGCTTTAGCTTTAGCGTTAGCTCTTTCCGTTCCACCAAGCAGCTCTGCTCCTTTTCGTTAATCGAAAATTTTAAACCTCTGTTGGTTCCATTGAAACCAACAAGCTCATGGCTAATGGCTATTTTGAGAAAATCAGTTTCAGGGCCGCCAGCAACATGATCACCCCAAAGATCTTTTTAAGCATACGTTGATCGATAGCGATGGCCATTTTACTACCGAAGTAACCTCCCACCACGAAAGTGATCGCGATGACAAGGGCGAATTTCCAATCGAGGGCTCCAGCTTTGTAGTAGTTGATGCAGGCCATGATCCCGACGGGTGGAAGCATCACGGCCAAACTCGTTCCTTGGGCGGCGTGTTGCGAAAGGCCAAGAAAAAAGACCATGGCTGGTACCATCAGGATGCCACCGCCGACCCCGACGAGTCCGGATAATATTCCGGCCGCGAGGCCGATAAAAATAAGAATGAGGATGGTAGACAAATTCATAGGACTCTACTAGAAGTCGAGTCCTAAAGATATGTAAAAGATATTGTCGCGAACCACTCCGTCTTCCCAGCCCCAGGCCCAGTCCGCCTTGATGAAGTAGCCAAGCATTCGCGTGCGAAGCCCGAATCCGTACCCCGCGACGATGGGCTCCACTTGGGTGTTCAAATTGACGGTGATGGGCCCTTGAGTTATGGTTTCAGTGTTCAGGAAGTTCTCTTCGCTGTAAGGGCTCAAACCGGTCAAGGCCGTACCGACGTCCGCAAATCCGACGATCTGGAAGTTCGTTAAGAAATCGGATCGTAGCGGACGATTGAATAGGTACCGGAATAATGGAATACGCAGTTCAGAATTCAATACCGCGAACGACGTTCCGTTTCGGATATTCTGGTTGAAACCACGCAATGGAGTAGCCAAGGTTTGGAATACGTAATTCTGACCGAAATCGATCGGGGTCGTGTTGTCGTACCTCGGACTGAACCAGTTATCGACCCCTCCCATGAAATAAGCCAGCTTCTCGTTACCCCAGCTCGATCCACCCGCAAATCGATTGGCCCAAATAATGCTTCGGTGAATCGGCAAGTACTTCCTGAAATCGAATCCGGCCGTTACAGTATAGCCACCCGAAGTCAGGTTTTGATAATACTCACCGAAGATCTTCCATCGAGAGCCTTCGTACAAGTTCAGACCTTTATTGATCGTGTTGTCAAACACGAGTGCGCCTTTACCACTCACCCACTGTCGTTGGAAATTAGGTTGGTCGAGGGTTACCTGGTCGGTGGCGAGTAATACATTTTGATCAAAACGATAAGTACCTGACCAGGTTACCGCAAACACCTCACTAAAGGGCCAGCTCACTTTGTAGGTCACTTCATGAGTCTGTGTCTTAATGACCAAGTTGTTGTTGAGGAATGCCCTTTGGCCACGACGATGCAGGATCAAACTCTTATCGAGCCGATGCTTGAGATCCTTGAATACCAAGAAGAATTCGTTGTTATTAAGGTCAACAGACAGGCGGAAAGCACCTATGATCTTGTAGTTCTCCATCAAGTCGCCCAGGCCGATCTTGAAGAGTCCGTTAAAGCTTGGGTTCAAGAATAAGGGCTGACCACCTGTAAAAGGCTGATACGTTTCGTTGATGAAGCTATTATCTACTTGAGCTGTGAAGAAATCAGTGAAAAAGGCCGTTACATAGTTTCGAGCCTGAGGGATCTTGAAGTTCTTACTCGCAGACGAACCGGCCTTGGCCACATTATCTTTAAGGAACTGTACCTGGGGAACATCCTTCCGCTCTTCACTTGGAGCCTGACCACTATCTACGGCCGTTTCTTGACCTTTCGAAAAACGTTCGGGTTCTTGGTTGAATTTCTTATATATCTCTTCTCCAAAGATGTAGTTGTTGATATCAATCTCGCGAACCACCTCTGCTTCGCGAACCTCTTTGATCACCCCGACTTCGAAATTATACTCTTTACGAGTTCTCGGCACCGGGTCTACGAGCGGACTCTCAGCAGTTATTTCTCGGAGTTCATCGGCCGGAATAAATTCTGTTTCTTTTAACCTGAATCGCCCGTTCTCGTAATGAATGAATCCAAGTCGGTTCGAAAAACTATTCCCCGATTGCTGAATGATATTCCACGGGTAATTCGTCACTTGAAAATCGTCGTAGATATAACGATAGTGCGTCGTCGTATCCACGTAGTCCACAGCGCTATCAATATGAACCATATGGCGATTTCGAGTACCTCCTTGGTCGCTCAGGTATGAAATATAACCGGGCTGGTACTCATAAGGCACCTCTTCGTTAATGTGCCGAGTATTGGTCAAACGACGCAATTGATTTCCGCCATTCTTGTAATCGTACCAAAACAAATCGGTGGTCGGCGCAAAACCGAAAAGAGTATCAGGTACGTTCAATGTATCGCCCAATCGGTTCGACGCAAACACTACGTATTTATCATCCATGATGAACTGCGGATGGTGGTCGTCGTAGATATCGTTGGTCAATTGCTCAAAGGTGTTCGATACAACATCGTAGATATATACGTCGGTCTGACCCCGGCGAACTGCCGACAACAACAATCGACGACCATCCTGAGCGTAAGAGATATTGATGATCTTATTAAAGGTATACATGGGGCGCGACTCGAACTTCTTCTTACGCAGGTCGTAGATTCCCATGTAGGTCAACCCCTTTTCTTCATAGATCATCATCAGGAAATTTCCCGTCGGGTGCCAAGTCAGTAAAGGATAACTGTAATCGGTATTCTGCGCGATCCGAAACCCTTTCTTTATGATCTTCTTTTTCTTGTCTTTTCGGATATCTACCAAGTACACTTTGTACAAACCCAGCTCGTTCCGAACATAGGCGTAGTGACTTCCGGTCGGACTATACCTGAACTGAAAAAAAACCTGATCTTTCTTCGACCTCCGGAGCTCTTCAGTGTCGGGCGGCTCAAAACCTTCGAGCACACCGTAACGCTTGTCGTAATACTCCATCCAATCCTCAGCCACCGTGGTTAGCGACGACCCCAACACGAACAGGAATCCACTGTCGACATTGCGATTGATGATGGTCATGAACAGGATGTGCGGAAGCACTTTTTCGCCATAGGTATTCACCACGTAATTCCAGAAACTATGTCCGGCGTAGCGCGCATCTTCACCCGTGAGCGAATTGAAGCGCTTGTACTTACCGCTCAAAATACCGTCGCGAACTCGGCTGTCGATCTCCACATTCCATGGCTGTGCGATAAAGCTCTTCAAGCCCTCGGTATACCAAGGCGGCAAATGAACCAACGTACTGCTTCGAACGGCGTCCTTCAAACTGCCCCCATAGATCAAATTCTGAATCACGATCTCCGCTATCCCAGCTCGAATTTGCCTAATAAAATCGTTGTGATCACCGTTGAAATACACGAACATGCGCGTTCCCACAATGGTCGTTTGCCCACCCGTGTTATAATCTTCCTCCGTACTCAGGTTGATGTTGCTCTGCTTGAGGTCACTCATGTTGTTGAACACGAGGATCTGTAGGCGATCATCGACCGGAAAATCGAGGTACTTCTCGATCTCCTTCAAGTGCAGGTCGGCCTCGCGAGCGGCAAACTCAGCGAGCTCTTTTCCCTCCTTATAGTAGTAAACATCGTAACGCTCGAATCGATAATACGACCACAAAAAGTCGTTGTGCTGCACGCGATTCTTGCCGAACTCTTGCTGCATTCCATAGTAAAATTGACCGCTAGCCTCGAAGCTGCCGCCCAGGAATACCCCTAGGAGTAATAGGTATGTCGAAAACTTTTTGAGCAAGGTACTGATCAGTGAACTACCGAAGATAAAAAAATCATTCGGTGGGTTGCACTCCTAAAAACGTCGATTTGCCCCTAAATGTTGGCTTTTCCCTATTTTTAGCTTCATGAAAAGAACGCTCCTCTCTTTTGTCGCTTTGATGTTGATTTTTTCGGCCTACGGCCAGATTAACTACAAACGCCTGCGAGTCGCCCCCACAAAGACGGTTCGCGTTGATCCTCTCGCCCCACGAGTCGATTATTCCCCACAACTCATCACCCTCGAAAAACCGACGCCCGGAAAACAATTGAGCGAAAAGGAACTCGCCAAATGGAAAGCCGATGCGCGTTTTGGAAAACACCGTTCATCGGGTACCGAACTCGTCGATACCGCTGCACGCCCCATCCTTGTAAAAGAGTGGCCCGGAAATAGCGCAGACGGAATCCCCAACGACAATTCCATGGCCGTTTCCGAAAACGGATACCTCATCGCGGTGATCAACTCGCGTATTCGCTGCCACGACCTCTATGGCGACTCCACTTTGTGGCAAAGCTCACTTGGATCTTTCTGTGTGGACCTTGGGTTCGGAAACAGTAAATACGACCCTCGCGCCGTGTACGATCCCGTGGCCAATCGATTCATTGCCGTTTGGCTAAATGGCTTTACCTACGAAACCAGTCAAATCATCATCGCCGTTAGTGCAAGCGAAGACCCTTCTGACGAATGGCTTCTGTACTCGCTGCCCGGTAACCCACTCGAGAATGATACTTGGAGCGACTACCCTCACATCTCCATTTCAACGCACGACCTGTACATCACCTTTAACACCTTCCTTAATGGTTCGTCGAACAACAGCGGATATGTAGAATCCACGTTCTGGCAGATTCCACTGCCGCAGATGTACGATGGAACACTGACCGAAACGAACTATTACTATGACATGGAGTACGGTGGCATTACCATGTTCAACCATACCGGAGTTCAAGGCGGTTCGGCCCTCTATGGACCGGATTTTTACCTGCTCAATACGCGAAACCTGGATCCTCAGAACGATACAGTATTCTTGGTACACGTGACCGATCATGGACTGGGGGATCCCGATCTAGAGATTACCCCGGTGATCATGGACGAAGCCTATGGCCTTCCGCCCGAAGGGCGCCAAGAAGGAAGCTCGACCTTCGACACTAACGACGGACGTGTACAAGATGCCTTTTACGAAAACGATCAAATTCAATTCGTTTTGAACTCTCGCGATTTCGGAAACAACAGCGCCGGGATCTATCACGGTGGAATAAAGAATGTGTCGACGGGCAACTACGAAACTTGGGCGCGCACTGTTTCGCGTGATTCGCTGGACCTCGCATATTCGAGCCTGACCTACACCGGAAAGAGCTTTTTGGAGAACGACGCCATGCTTACCTTCTTGTACAGTGGTGAGGAACAATACGCCAGTTTCGGTGCCATTTATTTCGACAACCAAGGGCGTTACAGCGAGATCACCCCAATTCTCGAGGGGAACGGCATCGTCAACGTACTTACGAGCATCAAAGAGCGGTGGGGAGATTACACTGGTGCGCAACGCGACTACAACGTACCGGGAGCTGTTTGGGCTACCGGTAGTTACGGACGTTCGGGATTCGGTAAAACCACCGGAACGCGAGCCGCTCACCTTCACGCTCCAACGATCGACGACGATCCTACCCTACCTAACGAAACCTTTGAGGGAGTTCTGTTTCCCAACCCGAGCCAGGATCATTTCGAAATGGAGTTCACTCTGGCCAGCGATGAAAACCTCACCTTTGAGATCGTCAGTGTCAATGGACAATTCAGCGATGTGCTATTGAGGCGCTTTACGCAAATGGGTGTTCATCGATTCTCATTCGACACCGCACATTTGTCGGCAGGCAGCTATGTACTGATCGTTACTGATGGTGAAGGAAATCAGGTAAAACGCGAACGCGTGATCGTGCTCAAGTAATCAGTACTTGTTCAGCAACTCCAGGATCTTTTGCTCAACCTCTACCGTATCCCACATGCGGTGAATAGACGGCATCGCCATGATCTCGGCCATGATCCTGTCTTGCCGCTGACCTTCGGCCAATGCTTCGGCATAGGGAATATGACTAAAAGTCACCATAGAATACAACGGCAACCATTGCTCCGGGTACTTCTGATGAAAACGCGCCTCGATCTGCTTCTGAAGTAAAAACTGAGGGTCACCAGTTAGGTCGCGCATCTCCACGAAGTTGCGCATCGCCAGATCGGCTATAGCATCGGAGTTCGGTTTGCGGAGCTTTTCGAACTTGGGGAATATGGTTTTCCAATCGTCGCCGTGCTCATCCATCAATTCGGCGAGTACCGAGCAATCCTCAAATCCGCTGTTCATCCCTTGCCCGTAGAACGGCACAATCGCATGCGAAGCATCGCCTAAAAGACAAACTTTTCCATTGCGGCTCCATGGGAAGCAGCGAACAATAACTAAGCTAGCGGTCGGGTTCTCAAAATATTGATCGGCGTAATCCGGCATCAGTGGAATCACGTCGGCGAACTGAGATTCAAAGAACGACTCCACATCGGCCTTGGTCTTAATGGTCTCGAAGCTAGGGTCGCCTTCATATGGGAAGAACAAGGTACAGGTAAAGCTTCCGTCGGTATTCGGAAGCGCGATGAGCATGTATTGACCTCGAGGCCAAATATGCAAAGCGTTCTTTTCGAGTTTGTGGCTCCCGTCGGCATTTGGCTCAATATTGAGTTCTTTATAACCGTGCTCGATGTACTGTTGGCTGTATGTAAAACGATCCGTCTTCTGCATTACCGCTCGTACAGCCGAGAACGCACCGTCCGTTCCGAACAATGCATCTCCGCCGACTTGTGTCGTTTCACCGGTTTCGTACGATTCAAATGTCGCTGTCGACGAATCCGGATCCACGTCGGCACATTTTTGATTGAATTCGATCTTGACTCCTTTCTTCTCGGCAAGATCCATCAATCGCGCATTCAATCCTCCCCGCGAAACACTGTAAATAGCCTGTCCTTCCTTACCGTACGGCTGGTCGGTCAAAGTTCCATCTACGGCGTGCATCACGCGCTTGTACATGGGAATGGCCACGTCGCGTACCTCATCCGCGATTCCCGCGCCTTCCAGGCCTTTCCAACCGCGGTCACTCATGGCCAGGTTGATCGATTTACCGGCAGAGATGTCCGTCCTTCGCATGTCGGGCCTACGCTCGTACATGGTAACATCGTGCCCGCGGTCCTTTAAATAAATAGAAAGCAGTGACCCTACGAGTCCTGCTCCGCTAATGTTGATCTTCTGTGCCATGATCAATGATTTAATTCGGTAAGTGCTTCGTTCAGATAGGTTCCGAAACGGAAGATATCTTCGTAACTATTGTACATCGGAACGGGTGCCATGCGAATGACGTTCGGCTCACGCCAATCGGCGATCACCCCTTTTTCGGATAGTCGATCGAACAGTGCCTTGCCCTGTCCGTGCATGAGAACGGACAATTGACTTCCGCGCTGTGCACTATCTTTTGGCGTAATTATCTCGAACGTGGCATTGTGCCGCTTGGCCACGTCATTAATGACGAACTCCAAATACCCGGTGAGATCACGACGCTTGGCCGCGCGATCATCGAGGTTCATACGGTCGAATTGGTGAAGAGAAGCTAAATGGGGTGCCATAGCAAAGACCGGGGTGTTACTGAGCTGCCAAGCCTCGGCCGACTCGATTGGATCGAAGCCGGGTTCCATCAAAAAGCGGCGTTCCTTGTTATGGCCCCACCAACCCGCAAATCGGTGAAGTTCTTTATCGCGGTGATGTCGTTCGTGCACGAACACGCCCGATACACTTCCCGGACCCGAATTTAAGTATTTATAACTACACCACGCGGCAAAATCCGGCCCCCATTCGTGTAATTTTAGATCCACGTTTCCTGCGGCATGAGCTAAATCCCAGCCAATTCGCGCTCCGACCGCACGAGCAGCCTCGGTGATCTTTTCCATATCGAACAGCTGCCCGCTGTAATAATTGACTCCTCCGATAAACACGAGAGCCAATTCGTCGGCGTTACCCTCGATCGCCTTCAATACATCCTCTTCGCGAATCGTGTGCTCACCCTCGCGAGGCCCTACCTCGATCAGGTGCTCGGCCGGATCCAAGCCGTGGAATTTCAGTTGTGATTCCACAGCATACCGGTCGCTCGGAAACGCTTTGGCTTCTGTAAGCATTTTGGTTCTTGCGCCCTGCGGGCGGAAGAAGCTTACCATCAACAAGTGAAGATTCGTGGTCAAGCCGTTCATGGGAACCACCTCGGTCTCTTTGGCGCCCATGAGTCGAGCCAATGACTTCTGAAAAAACTCGTGGTAAGGCATCCACGGGCGGCGGGCATTGAAATGCCCCTCTACCCCATGTTTGGACCAGTCTTCCAATTCTTGCTCAATGTACTCTCTCACCGGTTTGGGCTGCAAGCCCAGTGAATTCCCGGTTAAATAAACCACATCCTGGCCATTGTGCTGCGGAAAGTAAAACTCGTCGCGAAAACCGCGCAGTGGGTCCGCAGAATCTTGTGTTCGTGCAAAATCGAGGGAAAACTGATAGTCCATTCGGATCGGTTTGGAGCCCCAAAAGTAGGAAACTTCAAAACAATTGAGCGACCGCCACAGCACCCAGCCAAAGAAGGCTCAGACCTTCTACCCCAACGCTAAAATACGGCTCGGGTCGCTCGGGATCGGAAAAGAAAAGAGCTACCGCCGCCAACTCCGCCACGCCGATCATCCAGAGCATTTCGGGCAACGAATAATACCCCAATCCCCATTCGAGCACCAAGACCAGGTCCAATGCAAGTAACACGAACAGGCCTATACCTTTGGCCCCGTTGATGCCGTAGTGCTGCGGAAGGGTAAACATATCGGGACCATCGAACGGCAAATCGCGTATGTCGAACGGTAGGGTGATGGCGAAAATGAACAGAAAACGTTCGAGCGTAAGTACGGCGCCCTCCATCGTGCCGAAGGCACCACTTTCAATAGCGGGCAAAGTAACGGTGACCATGGCCCACAACACGGAGATCAAGAATATCTTGAAACCGGGAAGCTCGCGCAATCGCCGCCCCCCCGTTCCGGGTATCCGTACGGCATATAAAAAGGATATGGCCCCGAGGGGAACGATGAACCAGCGGGTCAGTGGTTGAAAGCGGAAGAATTGAAACAGCGCCCCGGTTAATCCGACCACCACTAAAACTCCGATAAGCCCGCGATGCTGGTCGACCCAGCAATGCAAGGGCGCTCTCGGCTCGCCTTTCGAATCGAGCAGCTGATACAAGCGCATAAAATTGTAAGAGGCCAAAGTCGAAAAGAAAGTGAACCAAGTAATATGCGCATCGGTTAGGCCCAGCAGAATGACCGAAGAATGCACCAATGCCGCGGTACAGCCCGCTACGAAAATATTCGTGTAAACTAGGTATCGGGCGGCACGTGGAAGCTGGTACATTTTGTAATTTTGCGGTCTCAATTGAGCTAAGATATGAACACCGATTCTTTTATGTACCGACATATCGGGCCGCGTGCGCACGATATTGAACCTATGCTCGAAACCATTGGCGTCGATTCGTTCGAACAATTGATTGATGAAACAATACCGGACGACATCCGATCGAAGAAACCGCTCGACCTGCCACTGGCCATGTCGGAGTATGAATTCATGACGCACGTTCGCGAACTCGGTGTCAAGAATCGGCTGTACCGAAACTACATAGGTCTTGGGTATCACGATACCGTTCTACCCGGCGTAATACAGCGCAACGTACTCGAAAATCCGGGATGGTATACCGCCTATACGCCCTATCAAGCGGAGATCGCCCAAGGGCGCCTCGAGGCCTTGGTGAACTTCCAAACCATGATCATGGAGCTCACGGGCATGGAGATCGCCAACGCGTCGTTGCTCGACGAAGCCACGGCCGCGGCAGAAGCCATGACCATGCTCCACGCGGCCCGCTCACGTGAGCAAAAGAAAGCCGGAGTTGATAAATTCTTCGTATCGAAAGAGGTGTTTCCACAAACTCTCGACGTGTTGTTGACCCGCTCGGTTCCGGTCGGAATCGAAGTGGTGGTAGGAGATCACCGCGAATTCGAACCAACCGATGAGTTCTACGGCGCATTGCTGCAGTATCCGGCGAGCAACGGTGAAACTTATGATTACAAACCTTTTGCCGATAAATTGAAAGCGGCCGGACTCTCGATCGCGGCGGCGGCCGACATCATGAGCTTGGTTCTCTTGACTCCTCCGGGAGAATGGGGTGCCGATGTAGTGGTCGGTACCACCCAACGTTTCGGTATTCCGCTCGGTTACGGTGGCCCACACGCGGCCTACTTCGCCACGTTGGAACCGTACAAGCGCCACGTGCCCGGACGCATCATCGGGGTGTCGATGGACGCCGACGGAAAGCCCGCTCTGCGCATGGCACTCCAAACGCGCGAGCAGCACATCAAACGCGATAAAGCGACTTCGAACATCTGTACCGCTCAGGTGCTTTTGGCCGTGATGGCCGGCATGTACGGCGTTCACCACGGCGCTAGCGGATTGCGCAACATCGCGCGGAAGATCCATGGTTTGACTTGCGCCCTAGCGGGCGGATTGGAAGCTTTGGGGTACAAGTTGAAGAATGAAACATTTTTCGACACCCTTTCGATCGACTTGGGTGAATCGTTGTTATGGACCGGTGACTCCATTCAGCCCATCGCCCGATTGGCCGATGAACACGAAATGAACTTCCTGTACGTGGATGACCGCACCGTTTCGATCGCGCTCAACGAAACCACGCGACTCAGCGATGTTCAAGAGATCCTCGAAATATTTGCCACCGCCAAAGGAGCCACAGTAGAGGTGCCGGTGGCCATCGTGCCGATAGGCACCCGTTATCCGGAATCAGTGGAGCGGACGTCTGAATTCATGCAGCACGACATTTTCACAAAGTACCATTCTGAAACGGATATGATGCGCTACATTAAAAAATTGGAGCGCCGTGACCTTTCGTTGAATCACAGCATGATCACGCTCGGAAGCTGCACCATGAAATTGAATGCCGCGACTGAGATGATTCCATTGACCTGGCCAACTTGGGCGAATGTGCACCCGTTTGCACCAGTAGATCAGGCGGCCGGTTACCAAGAGATGCTCCGCGAACTCGAGCGTTATTTGACCGAGATCACCGGACTCGAAGCCACGAGTTTGCAGCCAAATTCGGGCGCTCAAGGCGAGTATGCCGGACTCATGGTGATCCGCGAGTACCACTGGAGTCGCGGTGACTACAACAGAAATATCGTGCTGATCCCAAGCAGTGCCCACGGTACTAATCCGGCCTCGGGTGTTATGGCCGGAATGAAGGTCGTGGTGGTAGCTTGTGACGATCACGGTAACATCGACGTGGCCGACCTGCGTGCGAAGGCCGAACAGCACAAAGAGAATTTGAGTGCCTTGATGATCACCTATCCGAGTACACATGGTGTGTACGAGGCGAGCGTGAAAGAGATCACCGGCATCATTCACGAGAACGGCGGGCAGGTCTATATGGACGGTGCCAACATGAACGCGCAGGTAGGATTGACGAGCCCCGGCATGATCGGTGCCGATGTCTGCCATTTGAACCTGCACAAGACCTTTGCTATTCCACATGGTGGTGGAGGTCCGGGAATGGGCCCCATTTGTGTGGCCAAACACCTGGTACCGTTCTTGCCCAATCACGTGATGATCCGTACCGGTGGTACCTACGGTATGAGTGCAGTAAGCGCGGCTCCCTGGGGAAGTGGACTCATTTTGCTCATCAGTTACGCGTACATCCGAATGCTCGGAGCCGATGGCCTTACCAAGAGCACCGAGTACGCCATCTTGAATGCGAATTACGTGAAAGCGCGGCTCGAAAAGCATTACGGCATATTATATAGTGGTGAAAATGGCCGATGTGCTCACGAATTCATTTTGGAATGCCGCGATTTTAAAGCTGCATCAGGCATCGAAGTAACGGATATCGCCAAGCGACTCATGGATTACGGTTTCCACGCTCCAACGGTGAGTTTCCCAGTGGCCGGAACCCTGATGATCGAGCCAACCGAAAGCGAAGGGAAGAATCAGCTCGATCGTTTTTGCGACACTATGATCAGTATTCGCGAAGAGGTTCGAGATCTGGAAGAAGGTAAAATGCCCAAGGACAACAACCCATTGGTCAACGCTCCACACACCTTGGACATGGCTATGGCCGACGAGTGGAAACACCCTTACAGCCGCTCTCAAGCGACTTTCCCATTGCCTTGGATCAACCACAATAAATTTTGGCCCTCAGTTCGCCGAATCGACCAAGCGTATGGCGATCGCCACTTGGTTTGTTCTTGCGAACCCATGGAAGCTTATCAAAACGAAGTCGAGGAAATGGTATCCTGATGTTCGTTTATGGAACACCATGTGTTTCGATTTGATACAAAAAGAATAGGGGCCTCTATGCCCCTATTTATATTCAAGCTTGATTTACAGGTACTTACGTTTTTGGCACGGCGATTGGCTTTAGTCGGGTGTAGCAATCGTAGACCTTTCGTTAACACGAACGTCTGTAGCCAGACGACAGGTTTTCCTCTCAGTGTAAGTTTGGGTTAATATACAGTGAGATCAGAGATCCACCTTCGCGGGTGGATCTTTGCTTTTGTACCCATTTGAAACAACACCTACCAACGACTGTTCCAAAGTGTTCTATTCTTGTACACATATGTTTTATTAAGGAACAGTTTTTTATTTGGCACGTTAATTTTATTGCTGATTTTCAGATACTTAACCTATTGGCACATAGGTTGAAATGATAAGACCAGAAACACAAAACACTCTTATCATGCTTCGTAAAACACTTTTAACCGCAGTTTTGGCCTTAGCCGTTAGTACAACATGGGCGCAAGCCGGATTATGGAACACCGGGCCGGAAGGAAACAATTTCAAGTCTAAAAGCAAATCGCTTTCTGACCTTAATCGCGAACGCGTCGTGTACGTTCAAAAGCAGAATGCTTATGAGCACACCGAGCGGATCAACGGTGCACAGCCACCACAAAATCCATACGTATTCGCGGGAACCAAACCACAGTTCAGTTCAACTACCCGTATCGGATGGCACCTTTTCTTAGGGTACACTTTTGTACGCAATTTGGTGACCGACTAGAACTCGCTCAATTTTGCAAAAACCCCGAGGTAATGCTTATCTTTACCTCGCGTTTAATATTTATCTATAAACAGTTATGAAAAGATCAGTACTACTGGCCGTCGTGATGATGGCAACAGTCGCGGCTTTCGGACAGCTTCGTCAGACCGCAGGTGACGTAAAACTCACTCCTACTCAATCAATGAACACCCTCAACCCGAAGGCTACTTCGAACTACCGCGGAGGAATCAGCGAAATGTTCGTTTGGTACGGCTCTACCGAAGAACGGATGACCTTAGTTGAGCAAACAGAAGTTATTTGGGCCTTGCATTCACGTGCCGACTCTGCTGACTTGCAGTTCAACCACGTGATCGTTACTTACCCAACGCTTCAGGCTTTTGACGATCCAAACGGAACCACCACTATTCCTTGGGGAAACGTGATCAACTGTACCATTGATACAGTATGGATCCAAATGGGTCACGAGAACAACAGCGGAACAACGGATACCGTTCGCGTAAGTATCGTGCGCTTGAACAGCAACGGTCGCCCAACGAACACCGTATTGTGGGAAGAGACCATCACTACCAATACTAGCTTTACGGGTGGTGACAACTGGACTAACTCAGTTTTACGTCCATTCTTGCCGAACATCAACGTGAACGAACCATTCGGTGTACGTGTTGATTACTTCGGATCTAAGCAAGACACATTCGGTATCACGGCCGGATTCCGCGAAGATGGGATTTGCACCGGTACTACTCCTAAAGCATTGGAATCATTGTTCGCTACGAATAGCTGGCGCCAACTTTCTCAATACGCAAGCTTTGGATTGTTGCCAACGGCCTCAGGAGCGGACATCTACTACGATTGTAATGCGAACAACGCCTACGACGCAGGTATCGACGGGGAAAACTTCACCCAGAACATCAACTTCGCCGTAAGCTTGACGATCGAAGATGATCTTTCTACCGACGAGTTGCCAAGCAACTTGGTAAGCGTAAAGAACTATCCGAACCCATTCAGCAGCACCACGAACGTAGAATACACGCTCGAAACTGCTTCTGAAGTTTCATTGGAAGTTTACGACCTCACCGGTGCCGTGATCTTCACAACTCAAGCCGGACAACAAATACCAGGCACCCACACCATCCAAATCGACGGTTCTGGAATGGCAGAAGGAATTTACTACTACACTTTGAACGTTCAAGGTGGTAGCGTAACCAAGAAAATGGTCTTGACTCGATAAGACAAAACCTGATCCCAATAAAAAAGGTGCTGTATTAAATCGCAAGTGAACGTGCGATTTAATACATTTAAACTATAAAGACGTCTACTACTGACGA
>JAGWBA010000047.1 GCA_021296215.1 Flavobacteriales bacterium | reverse complement strand
CCAGCTGAGTTTCGATGGCATATCATTGGTCGAGGAAGCTATATCGCTCGATGAACGCTTTGACCGACTGCGCGATATCTGCACATCTCCGAACGGACGCGTATTCATTGCCACCAACCATTGGCAAGGCAGCAACCCCAACCTACACAATCACAAGATCGTTGAGCTCAAAGCAAAGGAGCCAGAACCTGTCGAGTGGGTCGAACCCGGTTTAACGATCTACCAGCAAGGCGAGCGTTTACACCTTGAGCTGAGCCACGAAACCGATAGCATTGTGGAGTGGCGCATGGTGGGCGTGAACGGCCGGGTTATTTTTAGCAGCGGCCAAATCATAGACTCTCCCCCAGCACACGCTTCAACCGGAATCTACACCCTGCAAGTGATCGTGGGGCGACCTTCTGAGGTGTTCGAATATACGGTTACGGACCGAATTTTCTGGTACAATCAGCCCTGACGGAAAGCCCTTAGGTGATCCCGGAAAGAGCTCAATTCATAAACTGCAAATTGATTCCTGTAAACACTTGAAATAGTGGCTGCGCCCCATTGTGCAGAGCGGAATACTGAGGTTCAATAAAGAGGTTGAAAACCGTATCGTCTACGCGAACCACACGACCTACACCCAAGCCGATGGGTGTTGAATAGGCGTTGTTCTCGAGGTCAAAGCCCCATATGGGTGCACCGCGAAGATACGTGCCACCACCAAATAAAAGCATTGATATCACTCAACCCACTGGTCGAACTCACCACATCGCCAGCTGCCGGACTACCAACGGTCGGCAAGGGCGTCGATACCCTCAGCAATAAACGTCCGTCCGCAAACGGCTTAGCTAATCGCAACCAAGCAGTATTCAAATATGCATCAGACGACGTATTCGTCAGCTTTGGCACGTAGTAATCCTGAATATTAAAGGCCGTCATGTTCGCGAGTGGATTATTCGCTAGAGCAGCCGCATTGTCGTGACCTGCTCCATCGGTGTCTTGAGACCAACCGTACGAGCAAATCAACGTCAGCGCAATGCCCATCCATTGTTTGATTTTCATTCCAGAAGATTTAGCAAATGGAAGTTAACGATTCTGACGCTTTGCCCGATTCCTACTTCACGAAGCGATATAAATTCCCACGCACATCGTGCACATACCCGCCCCCGAACAGTACTACATGCACCAATAGAGGGTACAGGTTACACAACGGAATACGCTCGCGCCAACCTTTCTCAAGTGGATATGACTCGATATAATAACGATACAACTCGGGCGAAAACCCACCAAACAAAAAAGTCATGGCCAAGTCCATTTCGCGGTGTCCGTAGTGCGTTGCCGGATCAATAAGGACCGGGGCACCCGCCTCATCCCACAGATAGTTACCGCCCCAAAGATCTCCGTGGATCAAGGCCGGTGGTTCATCGGGAAAAAGACGGTCCATTTTGTGAAACAATCGCTCGAAAAGAGGCATATCATCTCGCGTGAGTTCACCCATATCGCGCGCCTGGCGCACAAGCGGTTCTAATCGCTCCTGCACGAAAAAGCTCGGCCAATCGCGGTGGTCGCGATTACTCTGAGGCAGCGAACCCATGTAATTATCGGCCAGCCCACCGAAAGCGTCATTGCTTTGTCGGTGCAAAGTGGCGAGCTGTGTCCCAAAGGTTTTCCATGATTCTGGGCCTTCTCGGCCCGATGCGACCCATTCGAGCAATAAAAAGCTCTGGTCCTTGGCGGTTCCGCGGTACAGCACCTCCGGAGTTCGGGGTCCGCCCGCAACCCGAAGCGCCTCCAGCCCCTCGGCCTCGCGGTCGAACATTCCGGGGCGTGCCGATACCGAGTTGTGCTTTAGAAAAAAGGAACCGCGATCCGTATCGAGCCGATAGGCTCTGTTGATAGACCCGCCCGAGACCGCACTCGCGCTCAAAAAACGAAGCTCGGGGTCGAAATGGCGCAACATGTTTTGCAGAAGTGCGTTCATGGGTCAGAAAAGATAGCCAATTCCGAAGACCCCTCCCATGATGTTGACATCGTTGTTCCAGATCCAGCGGCTGCCCGGATCGAGTCAGGGGTAATAGTGGGTGAATCCGACATCCCAACGAATCACGAAATAGTCGAGATCGAGCCGTAAACCGAAGCCGCCCGTGACCACCATTTTGTCGAGGAAGGTGTCGAATTCGAAGGCACCGCCGGGACGCAGGGGATCGGGTTCGCGGAGGTATATGTTTCCGTAATCGGACCAAAGCGCGCCTTTGAGTTTGTAAACGATCGGGAAACGGTACTCGATGTTTCCCTCGATAACGATGTCCCCACTTTGGGTAATGTTATTGACCGAATTGAGGTTATCTTCTACGGGTAAGTAGGTTCCCGGGCCGATGATACGCGGGGCAAAAGGTCGCAAGCTGTTCATTCCGCCCGCGTAGTACTGCTTTATGTAGGGCATGTAGTTGCTGTTTCCGACGGCGAATCGAACAGTGCCGTGGTTTCGATTAGGTTGTTGTAGTTGATGCTCACCCAATTCACTCGGTGCGATACGTACTTTGAGCTCTTCCACGTGATACCGAAGTCGGTTCGCCAGTTCAACACCCGGAAATAATCGGCCCGATCGTTAAAATCGACAGCGGCATTGATAGACCCTTTAGGCAGTCCGCCGATCTCCCGTTTGCCGATGCCGAAGGGCGTGCCGATCACCGGATAGTCGTATTCCGCATTGAGGCTGAAGCCGTACGAATTGGAGGAGAATTCGCTCAGTGCGCCGATCGGGAAATCGAGAAAGGCATCGACCCCATAAGTGATGTTTTGTGCCCCTCCAAAGAGGTTCTTTTGCTTGAGGCGAAGACCTACGGACGGACCAAAAAAGCTGTTGCTTTTAGAGGTGACCGTTCCTTCCGCACCCAGTTCGAATCGATTGGCCTCGCGAAGGTTAAGAGTCGCCCGCGCCTTTGTGCTGTCGGTCGGATCGGGCGTATAATTCACGTTGATGGATCGAAACACCCCTAATGACGATAAGTTGGTTATGGTGCTGCTCTTTTGAGCATACTTGTACTTTTTGCCGGGGTCAATCCGTACGCAACGCTCAATGAGTCGGGGGCTGAATTGGTTGGTGTCGGCCCGCATGGACCAATCTTCGAAGACCACGGTTTGGAAAGTCTTATTCGTGTCAATGGCGACATCGAACCGCTGTATCGAGGTCGGCTGAAGTTTGTGGCGCTGCACATCCGGCCGCAGGCCGAAACGCAGATCAACCGTTCGCACACCGCCCGAAGTATCGGCCAGCACCTCCAGATCGCCCATGGTTAGGTAGTGGTAGCCGTTGTTTTGCAGGCGTTCGAGCAATCGTCGTTTGTCGTCGATGATCGCATAGAGATTGAAATCGTCTCCCGAATGCAGCACGGATTGCGAAAGATGTTCCATAAAAAGCCGTTCCAAATCGGATTGATCCGCCGGGAGCTTTATGTCGATTCGGTCGAGCGTATAGGCCGGAGGGGAGTTTAAGGTGGTACCCTTCGATGGGGAATTCAACCAAATACCGGTTGTAGTATTCTTTTTCTTCAAAGGAGATGCAGTTCAAGGGTACCTGATTCGAGAGCACCAAGTTCCAGTCAATATTCAATAGGATCTGTTCGATCTCATCGGCCGAAAATCCGATCGCGTACAACCCTCCTACCATGCTTCCCATGGAAGTTCCGGCAATGAAATCGGGCCGTAGGCCCGCCTCCTCCATAGCCTTCAGCACGCCAATATGGGCTGCCCCCTTAGCCCCACCACCCGATAGAACGACTCCGAACTTTGGGCGGTCTTGAGCATACAACGGTAGAGACAACAGGAGCAATACGGGGAATAATAATCTCTTCACGGTTTGACAATTAGGTATGGAAAGTTAGGAATTAAGAAAATTTTAACGCCTTGGTATGTGGCGATTTCTTGACTACAAGCGTTGTGCTTAAGAAATTTGAACCCATTCTCTCCGGCTTCGTTACCTTGAGGCCACAAAAAGTGAAACAAATGGACATACCATCAGCTTCTGAATTTGACATTCGGGCACTGAACGAAGAAATAGAGTGCGAAAGCGCCTTTGTCGACTTGATCAACAACGAGGTTAACAAGGTTATCGTCGGTCAAAAATACATGGTCGAACGGTTGATGATCGGATTATTAGGCTCAGGACACATTCTACTAGAAGGGGTTCCGGGCTTGGCCAAGACCTTGGCGATCAATTCGCTTGCCAATGCCGTAGACGGAAAATTCAGCCGAATTCAGTTCACCCCGGACTTACTGCCTGCCGATGTGATCGGAACCATGATCTACAACATGGCCAAGAACGAATTCAATATCAAAAAGGGGCCGGTCTTCGCCAATTTCGTGTTGGCCGATGAGATCAACCGGGCACCGGCCAAGGTTCAGAGCGCCTTGCTCGAGGCCATGCAAGAACGCCAGGTGACGATTGGAGAGGAGACCTTCAATTTGGAAGAACCTTTCTTGGTGCTCGCGACGCAAAACCCGGTGGAGCAAGAAGGGACCTACCCGCTTCCCGAGGCGCAGATGGACCGCTTTATGCTAAAGACCGTGATCGACTATCCCAAGAAAGAAGATGAACGCTTGATCATGCGTCAGAATCTGGCCGCGAAGCGCGCCGAAATAAAACCCGTCGTGCACACGAAAGACATTTTGAAAGGGCGGGAGATGATCCACAAAGTGTACATGGACGAAAAGATCGAGCAGTACATTCTCGATATCATTTTTGCCACTCGGAATCCAGAGGTGTACAAGCTTTCGAATTTGAAGCCGCTGATCAATTACGGCGCTTCGCCACGCGGGTCCATCAACCTGGCCAAAGCAGCGAAAGTACATGCCTTCATCAAGCGTCGAGGTTATGTGATACCGGAAGACGTACGGGCCGTTTGTATGGATGTACTTCGCCACCGGATCGGTATAACCTATGAAGCCGAAGCCGAGAATGTGACCTCCGAAGATATCGTTCGCGATATCTTGAATGCCGTTGAGGTACCGTAAGATCTCGAACCAAACGAAATAGAAACCGCTGCCTCATGGATACTTCCGAAGTACTCAAAAAGGTACGTCGCATAGAGATCAAGACGAAGCGCTTGAGCGACCACCTGTTTTCGGGCGAGTACCACAGCTCGTTCAAGGGGCGCGGTATGGCTTTTAGCGAAGTACGGCCGTATCAGTTCGGCGATGATGTTCGGGCCATCGATTGGAACGTCACGGCTCGATTCAAAGAACCATTCATCAAGGTATTCGAAGAAGAACGGGAGCTAACTTTGATGCTGGCCGTAGACATCAGCGCATCTGAATCATTTGGGTCGGGCGAACAAACCAAGCGACAGATCTTGACCGAGATCAGCGCAGTTTTGGCGTTTAGCGCTTTGGGGAATAACGACAAAATCGGTCTACTACTTTTCTCGGATCAGGTAGAACTTTTTATTCCGCCGGCGAAAGGCCGAAAACACGTGCTACGGATCATTCGAGAGCTCATTGAGTTTGACCCTAAGGGGCGGGGGACGGATATTAGCGGAGCGCTGAGCTATTTGAGCAATATGATGAAGCGCAAGGCGATTGTATTCGTCTTGAGCGACTTCCTCGATAGCGGATATACGGATGCGCTTAAGATCGCGGCGAAACGGCACGACCTCACCGGAATTCGTATTTACGACGAGCGCGAAAAGGATCTTCCGAACGTTGGGCTGCTGCCCATGAAAGACCCTGAATCAGGAATCGAAAAATGGATCAACACGGGTAGCAAAAGCGTTCGAAGAAGGCAAAAAGCCTGGTTCCTGGAGCGAGAAGCGGAATTCTTAAGTGGCTTCCCTCGAGCGGGTGCCGGAGCGATCAACTGTAGAGTCGATGAGAGCTACGTGAAAAAGATGTTGGGCTATTTCAAACGCCGAACTGCATGAACAAGGTAAAATCCATTTTGTCGCTATTGCTGATGCTGTCGCTGTTTGTTGCGCGTGCGCAACAAACCGAATGGTATATGCAGGCCGATACCAACAAGATCCTAATTGGTGAACAGATACAGGTGAAGCTGCGCGCGACCGTTGGCAACGCAGAGCTTGTTCAATGGCCAATGGTCGGTGATACGCTAAGCGATGCAGAGGTCATCGATCGATCGGAGATCGACACTACCTTTCTCGACAGCGAAATGCTGCTCGAGCAACGGCTGACCGTTACGGTGTGGGATTCCGGATACTACGTCATTCAACCTCTTCCGCTCCTCGTCAACGGCGATTCGATCTTTAGCGACCCCCTTTTTCTGACGGTGAACACCATCGACCAATTACAAGAGGCTCCCTATGATATCAAGGCTCCCGAGGACGCGCCAAAGACGCTGGGCGAATGGCTCCAACAGCTTGGCCTGTGGATCGCATTGGCAGGCGCGCTTATTGGTCTGTTTGCCTGGTGGCGGAGCCGAAGAAAGAAAGAAGGTGGAGAAACCAAAGTTGAGGTCCGAGTCGACCCATACGAGCAGGCCGTTTCGGACCTGGGTCGCTTGCGGGAAAACAAGCTTTGGCAAAAGGGAGAGGTCAAAGAATACTACGATGCCCTCACCGATATTGCCCGACGGTACCTCGAACAAGAATGTGGAATTCCAGCTCTTGAAAGCACTACCGAAGAAACCCGAACGCTCTTGATAGATCAACCCATAAAGCCTGAAGTCCGGGAAGATTTCATAGGCCTTATGCGCGAAGCGGATATGGTGAAGTTCGCCAAGGAGCGATTTGGCGATGAAGATTGTGAGTGCGCTTTTAGGCGAGCGAGAAATTTCATCGATGCCGTACACGAGTCCGCCCTGTTCGAACGAAAAGCCCTTGAATCATGAGCCAGTGGGAATTCGTGCATCCGGAATGGTTTTGGGCCTTGCTCCTCATACCTCTGATCATCATTTGGGAGTGGCGCCAATTCTTACGTGGCAGCGCCGCACTCATGCACACGGGTATTCAAGCCCACAGCAGCAGTGATGTGCTGGGCATCTTGCGGCGGGTGATTCCGATCCTGCGCATTGCGGCGTTCGCCCTCATTACGGTTGCACTGGCACGTCCTCGAACTTCGGAAACGGGAAAAAAAACCAGTTCAACGGAAGGAATTGACATTGTGCTGGCCCTGGATGTGTCGAGCTCCATGGACGCCATGGACTTCAAGCCCAACCGCCTCGAAGCGTCGAAAGAAGTAGCCGCGCAATTCGTTGCCGACCGGCCGAGCGACCGTTTCGCCGTGGTCGTATATGCAGGTGAAAGCTTTACTCAATCACCGCTGACCACTGACCACCGCATCGTGCGCAACAGCTTGGCCGATGTGCAATTTGGCCGTATCGACGATGGAACGGCCATCGGAATGGGCTTGGCCACTGCCGTGAACCGACTCAAAGAAAGTGTGGCCGAAAGTAAAGTGATCATCTTGATGTCGGACGGCGTCAACAACTCGGGGTTTATTGACCCGTTGACGGCTGCCGAGATTGCACAAGAATATGGCGTTCGAGTCTATACTATAGGAGTGGGCTCTATGGGCATGGCCCCTAAACCTACCACTGATGTCTTTGGCCGTAAGCGCGTGGTACAAGTCGAAGTAGAGATCGACGAAGAACGTATGAAGGAGATCGCGGATCTGACAGGGGGAAAATACTTCCGGGCCACCGACAATGAGAAGTTATCGGCCATCTACGAAGAGATCGACCAATTGGAGAAAACCCAGCTCGAAGAACTGACCTATTACGAGTACGAAGAGAAGTACGCCGTATTGGTGCTGATCGCCGCGGCGTTAGTGCTGATCGACTTCCTTCTCAGAAAGACCATATTTAAAAGCGCATTCTAAATGGAGTTGTACCGTTGGGAACATCCTGAATACCTCTATGCACTGGCACTTTTACCGGTGTTGTGGCTGGCACATGCGCTATGGGCTCAATGGAGAAAACGGGCCCGTGCGCGCTTTGGCTCTGCCCTAGCTGCGGACCGCCTAGCACCCGATGCCACAAAAAGCAGGCACGTATTTAAAACCTTGTGGACCTCCCTTGGCCTGGCCTGCCTCATAGTAGCGCTGGCCAACCCACAAGTAGGATCCAAACTCGAAACAGTGAAGCGCAAAGGAGTGGACGTAGTATTCGCCCTTGACGTATCGAAATCTATGCTCGCCGAAGACGTGGCTCCCAATCGGCTCGAAAAGGCCAAACAGATTATCGGAAAAACCCTCGATGCCCTGGGAAGCGACCGTATCGGGTTGGTCGTTTACGCAGGTTCCGCCTACCCTCAGCTACCCATCACCACGGACTATTCAGCTGCTCGCATGCTCCTGCGCACCGTGAATACCGACATCGTGCCGAGCCAGGGAACCGCCATCTCCGATGCCATTCAATTGGGCGATGAGTACTTTAGCTCGGGAGAGACCACCAAGAACAAAGTGCTGTTCATCATTAGCGATGGCGAGGATCATGAAGAAGGAGCCCAAGACGCCGCCAAGGCCGTGATCGATAAGGGCATCTTGGTTTATACCATCGGGGTCGGAACCCTGCAAGGCGGACCCATTCCCGAAAAGGTCAATGGCCGCACGGTCGATTTCAAAAAGGACCGCAACGGCAAAGTCGTGGTCACCAAACTCAATCGCGATCAACTCGTTGCGATCGCCTCGGCCGGAAACGGACGCTATATCGATGGAGACCGAACCGAAGAGGTGGTCGAATTCATCGAAGATACGCTGGACAGCATGCAGCGCGAAGAGATCGAAAGCAAGGTCTTTTCGGAATACAAAGATCAATTCCCCCTCTTCTTGGGCCTCGCCCTATTCTTCTTTCTGCTCGACGCATCCCTGAGCGAACGCAAAAGTTGGTGGAATCGCCTTAAATTGTTCCAGTCATGAAGTACGCACTGCTTATCGTTTGGATCGCCTTGGCCTCCAGTGCCAGCGGCCAGAATCCCAATGCCCTGATCCGCTCGGGTAACGAGGCCTATATAAAGGGCTCATTCGACGATGCCGAGGTAGCTTATTCTGAGGCCCTACGGGCCGATGGAGCCCTTGCGAAGGCTCGCTTTAACCTCGGGGACGCGTTGTTCCGTCAGGAACGGCTCGATGATGCCCTCGCGGAATTTCAAACCGCAGCAGAAATTTCAGACGACCCGGACCTCAGGGCAAAGAGCTACCACAATATCGGAAACATACATGCTGCGACTCAACAGTGGGACCAAGCCGTAGAGGCCTACAAGCAATCGCTCCGCGCAAATCCGACCGACGGGGAAACACGGCATAACCTCGCTTATGCTCAACAACAGCTGAAGCAACAGCAGCAGCAAGAAAAAGACAAGGACAAGAACGAGCAAAACGAGAATAAGGATCAGCAAAACGACGAGCAGCAGGAGGATCAGCAACAGCAACAAGAACAGCAGGATCAGCAGGAACAACAGCAGCAACAGCAACAAGATCAAGAACAGGAGCAGAAAGATCAACAACAGCAACAACAACAACATGGCGAAGATGAGCAAAAACAACAGCCTCAGGAGGGCGAACAGCAACCCATAGAAGGCCAAATCAGTCGCGAAGAAGCTTTGCGATTGCTCGAAGCGCTGCAGCAACAGGAGCAACAGGTGCAGGAAAAGCTCAAGAAGGAAAAGGTGAAAGCCAAGAAAACGAAAAAGGAGAAAGACTGGTGATGAAAAGGATCGCGATCGTCATATTGACCCTGATCTCGGTTTCGACCCCGGCACAGACCACCTTTAAAGCCTACGTGAACGAAAGCGTGGTCGGAGAAACCGAGCGGTTTCGCATCACCTTTGAGGCGAATGACCGTTGGTCCGACTTTCATCCCCCCGATTTTGGACCTTTTCGAGTGGTTGGTGGGCCGTCGCAACAGCAGTCGACCAACATCGTCAACGGCAGCATGAGCACTACCTTCAGCTACAGTTATATACTGCAGCCCACCCAAACCGGAACATTCACGATCGGGCCTGCCCGGGCGCGATTAGAAGGTGAGGCTCGAAAGACAAATGCCGTGGAGATCAAGGTTGTCCCACAAGCTGAAAAGCCGCGCGACTCCAACGATCCTTATGCCATTGCCGAGCGTAGCAATATACTTCGCGTATTCGTGAGTAAACGCGACGTCTATGTGGGTGAACCCATTACCGTGACCTACAAGCTGTACTATGCCGGCCAGATTCGAAACTACACTGGGCAAACGCCAAATCTCAATGGGTTCTTCAAGGAAGAGATCGAGCTAAAGAACCAACGCGAGGAGCGCGAGAATTATAACGGCAAGCTGTTCAATGTAGCGACCCTAAAGAAATATGTATTGATACCCCAGAAAACGGGCGAATTAGAGATCGATGCATTCGTATTGGATCTCGAGACCGCGGTACCGACCCGGCAGCGCGATTTTTTCGGGAGGCCGGTCTACCAAAACGTGAGTTATACGGCCAAGAGTCCGGTCGTAAAGGTCGACGTAGCCGCCCTTCCGGCCGCAGGCCGCCCTAGTAATTTTAGCGGTGCCGTGGGTGAATACAGTTTCGAGGTCAGCTTGATCGACACTTCTGTAACGGCCGACGAATCGGCCACGCTTACGGTAGACGTGAGCGGGATCGGAAACCTGAAGTTGTTCGAACTGCCCGAGCCTGAGATCCCCAGTTCGATAGAGGCGTACGACCCCAAATATTCGGAGCGCATTTCGCCGAACTCACGTGGTTTGCAGGGGTCCAGAAAGAACGAATACCTCTTGATCCCGAGGTTCAACGGGGCGTACAAGATTCCCGAAATGACCTTTTCGTACTTCGATACGCGCAATAGTGAGTACGTACAGCTCGAGAGCCCGCAGTTCACTTTGAAGGTGACCGGCGGGTCGGAAGACCCCAGCGGCGTTTCTTCGGTTGGTGGTGTTGGCCAGCGCGGTCGCGAAGGGGTCGATTATCTGAATGAGGACATCCTTTTCATTAAAACGGAATTGGGTCGTACGGTGGATCCATCGGGTGGATTCCGAACCGGTGTGATGCGTTGGCTAGCCTATGTGATCGGGCTTTTAGCGTTTGCGGGAGCCATGATTTGGCGCAGACGAAAGGCCGATGAAGCAGCCGATGTGGCAGGACAAAAACGCCGTAAGGCGCGCAAACTAGCCACCAAGCGACTCGCCGAAGCGAAGAAAAAGCTCGATGCCGGTGCGCATCGCGAATTCTACGAGGAGATCGCTCGCGCCCTCGAAGGCTATGTTCGCGACAAATTGCAAATGGATTTGGCCGGACTCGGGCTCGATCGCGTGCTCGACGAACTCGGAAACCACGGCGCTTCCGGCGAGCAGCAGGCGCGCGTGAAAGAGCTATGGGACACCGCATCGTTCGCACGCTATGCGCCATCGGGCGGAGCAGCATCAGAGGAACGCCACTACCGCGAAACGCTGGAACTGATCACCGAACTAGAAGACGTGCTGAAATGAAAAAGTGCATCAACATATTGACGGCGATTTTATTGACGTTGACGTCCATCGCCGGCCCAGTCGAACAGGCATTTGAACGCGGCAATGAACTTTATCAGCAGGGGTTGTACTCCGAGGCAATCGATTCTTATGAGTCGGGCCTCGCGGCCCGAAGGGTATCTCCCACCCTCTATTACAATTTGGGAAACGCCTATTATCAAAACGGTCAGCTGGCCCGGGCCATCCTCAGTTACGAGCGAGCACTGAAGTTGGGCGGAAACGATGAGGAGGCGCTTCATAACCTCGCCATTGCCGAGCGCCAACGCGTAGATGAAATTGAACCCTTGCCTCGGCCATTACTCACCCGTTTTTACCGCTCAGTGGCCTCGGCGTTCACCCCTAATGGCTGGGCCCTGCTTGGGCTCCTGGCTTTTTTGATCTCTCTCGGGGGAGCGATGTCTATAGTGCTCGTGAGGGGTTCATCGGGCCGCAGGCCCATTGTCGTTATCGTTGCGTTGGTCTTTCTAGGAATCTCTATACTGGCGAATGTGATCGCGGAAAGTGAGGCGAGTTTTCGGAAGAATAACGCGAGCGGAATCATACTCGTGGCGAATACGTACGTGAAGTCAGGGCCCGATGCCGACGCCGAGGACCTTTTCGTTCTCCATGAAGGCACAAAAGTGATGGTGCGCGAAAGCTACAGCGGCTGGGTGCGGGTGCGCCTGGTCGATGGAAAGATCGGGTGGATCCCCGAGGAGGACGTGGAGAAGATCTAATGAAAAAGCCGGACCATTGGCCCGGCTTCAACTATTTTTGTGGTAATGCCTTACTGACGTGCGAATTGCACGTTAAAGAGCATTCTAATTTCGTCTCCGACTACTACTCCACCCGCTTCGGTTACTTGGCTCCGGTTCAATCCGAAATCTTTGCGGTTGATCTTGCCGGTTACTTCGAAGCCTACCTTGGTTTGACCGTAACCATCGACCATGGTACCACCGTACTCTGCGGCAAGGCTAACTTCTTTGGTCGTGTCCTTAATGGTCAAAGGGCCGTTGAGCGTGTAGCTGTCCTCACCTGATTTGGCTAAGCGACCTTCAAAGATCATTTTCGGATAGTTTTCAACGTCGAAGAAATCAGCCGAGCGCAAGTGATTGTCGCGATCTTTTTGATTGGTATCGACGCTGTTAACGTCTACCTCGAAGTGTACCCGTGCTCCATCGAATTGATCTCCATCTGAGTCGATGGATCCGTTGAACTCATTAAACGTTCCGGTCACCGTGCTGATCACCAGGTGCTTTACTTTGAACTGCACCTCACTGTGCATAGCGTCGATGGTCCATTTGGTATTCGTCGTAGTTGCTGTAGCTTCCATTTACGTATGTTTTAATGTTGATACGGCAAATTTCCGAAATAGATGTACCTACGTCTATTGAACTGGATTAAGAAATGCGGAATGTTAATCGAGAAAAAGATCAGCGGTGCACGCGGCTCGAGTGGTGAAGCATACTGCTTTCGGCTCGAGAAGTTTTGGTAAGTGGTCCGTAGTGTTGGGAGAGGCCTGCCTGTTCGACCATAAATGATGCACTTCACGAAACGACTCCCGGTAAGAGTACGGCCCCCACGATAAGGGTCAGCAATCCTCGCAAGCGGCCTGATTTCGGTGCCATGTGTCGTCTGTCTTTAGGCTAACTGATCCCTGCTGAAGAAGGAATGGAACCCCTGACGGATCGGCGCAAATTGCGGTTCTTCCATCGCGAAACTTCTCTGTCGGCTCCAAGTACACCGTACCTCCGGCCGACTTCACTTTTTCGACAGCGACAGCTATGTTGTCGACACTAATATAAGAAACCCAAAAAGAACGTGTTTCCAACATAGGGTTTTTTATCGCCCCACCAATGCGTTCTCCGCGATTCTTTAAAAGGTAATAAGGATTCAATTTCTTTGATTGGGCTTCGAGCTCATAGCCCAAGCCACTGTAAAAACGCGAAACTGCCGCTGGATCTTCGGCCCACAGCTCCGTCCATACGAACTCTCCGATTCCCTCCTGAGGCTCAGGATCACCGTGATCTGCACGCAGCATTCCAAACATGGCTTCTTGAGGGTCGCGAACGATCGCCGCCTTACCGCGTCCTTTCATATCGAATACATCGCCCGGAGTTGAGCCGCCCATGATGCGCAGGCGATCGGCAGAAGCCGAAACGTTCTCAACCGATACAAAGGGAATCCATTCACCGCCCGACGAAGGGTCTTTATTTCCAATGGACCAGATACCGGCAATTGGTCTTTCGTTATTGCGAACTAGGTAGTAGCTATTTTCCCCGTCGAAGATCGGGTCGATCTTCCAACCAAAAACTTCTTGATAAAAGGGGATTATTCGTTCGGTCTCGTGTACAATGAACTCTCTCCGGACGATCGATCCTTGATGATACACTTCTTGATCCTCTGCCTCTAAAGCAGGAAATGTCAATGGCCGAGCACAGCTCGCAAAAAAAACAATCCAACCACAAGTCCACCGAATATACGGAGCAGTTGTTTCATGACCGTGACTTGTTCTAAGCCAAACTAACTAATTTCTAGTCATTTGGCGTCAAATATCTTACCAAAACGTTCTTTTAACGCGAGCGAATGGCAATTCGTTCAATATTTCCCGAGACGAGTTTTTTGATCTGGCCTTCACTTAGAGCGGTAGACAAACGCGAAAGTAGGAGTTCAAGGATATCTGCAAAGCGCGTAGGACCCAATTCTTCATGGCCGTAATACCGCATTCCCCGGTTCGGAAAAAGAGCATTCTCGAAATCGAGGTCCATACGGTTCTTCACCTTGTGCCGACGATCTTGGGAGATGGTGCTAAACAACTGATTAACTGAATTTTCAGGGCCTTGCAAGAACTGAATGAACACTCCTTTTTTGTAGCTGATAAAGCCTGTAATTCCCCTTTCTTTATTCCTCTTTTTCGACGATACGGACAGTTCCATTAACTCATCTTCATCGAAAGGAATACTCTCCGTGCTCAAGTAAATCAGTGACTTCATTGTTTAGGTGTTTTCCCCTTGGGCTTCGTTCCAACTTTTGTGGTCTTCTAAATTCTCCACTCCCCAGTCTTCCAGTTCCTCTTTTGTCCAAAGATTGGGAAAGAAGATCCGTTTTTGGAATTTTGGGTGCATATACCGCTGCCACTCGGATCCGCCCGTTGCCTCCGAATCGCCCAAGTACTGCGATGCCGCCGTGTAGTGACTCATTACCCACTTCACGTTTACCGTATGGTCGTAATGACGCAAGGCGTCGATTAGGGTTTCATCGTTTCGCTTTTCGGCCGGCAACCGGAGATAAATGAGCTGCAGATTCGATTTGTTGTATTCCTTCATGAAGGTAATGAACTCCTCCATATACTTTCGTTCGAAATTGGCCAAAAGGGTGGTCTTATCCCCCGTTTCGTAGTTCTTTCCGGCCGCTTGCCAATACAAGTGCTCGTAAGCGTGCTCAAAAGGTGTGTTTCGGTCGATGGTATCTCGGAAACGAGCATCGATCAAATTGATCAGGTCCGTACTCGCGAACTCGATCTTTCTGTACTGTGCACTCTGGAATCCACTCGCCGGCGTTAGCGTATCGCGGAATTTCATGTACTGCTCGCGCTCCATTCCCTTACCCATGATCGCAAAACTCTCAGTGAGCATATCGAAATACCGGCTAATACGATCAACGTGCATCGCGAACTTTTCGGCAGATACATCGGTCGCTTTAGCGACCTGCTCGATCTCCCAAAGGATCATCTTGAATAAGAGCTCATTGATCTGGTGATACATTATAAACACCATTTCATCGGGGTGTTGCGTGCGCTGTATTTGAAGTCCCAACAAGGCATCGACTTGAATATAATCCCAATAGGTCATGGGCTTGGCGTGAAGCAATCCGCTCAAATGAACGTCCGGATTTTGCCCAATAGCCCTGTATTTCTCGTCGATTGCCTTAAGTAATTCTTCTCTGTTCATGCATGGTCGGTTAGGTTATCGCAAGTTAGTTTTTCCCGCACACTTCGCATCCCATCGCGCATTTTGTATTTTCCCCGCGAACAAACGAAAACTATGCCTCAACAAGACCAAAAAATGATCTTCGGCCACCCGGCCGGACTCTACGTTTTATTCTTTACCGAACTCTGGGAGCGCTTCTCGTACTACGGAATGCGCGCTATCCTAGTCCTCTACCTCACTGCCAAAACCACGGCTTCCAACGCCGGACTCGGCTGGGAAAACGCCTCCGCACTCGAGCTATACGGTTGGTATACGATGATGGTTTATGTGATGTCGGTCCCTGGCGGAATCGTCGCGGATCGACTCCTCGGACAAAAGAAGACGGTAATGTTGGGTGGAGTTCTGCTCTGCATTGGTCACCTCGTGCTAGCTATCGACGCCCTATGGGCCTTCTACACTGGATTGGTTTTCATTGTACTCGGTGTAGGTGCACTAAAACCCAACATCAGTACCATGGTCGGTGGACTTTACAGGCCGGGGGACGCACGGCGCGATTCGGGCTTCACGATCTTCTATATCGGTATCAATATCGGTGCGTTCGCCGCACCACTCCTCGTAGGTTATATCGGCGAAGTCATCAACTGGCATTACGGATTCGGTTTGGCCGGAATTGGAATGGCCATTGGACAGGTCGTGTACGTATTCGGCCAAAAACACCTTAAGGGAATTGGCGAGTTTCATAGTCCCTCTCGGGACGAAGGCCAACCGCGGTCAAAACCACTTACTTCCATTGAAAAGGACCGTCTCAAGGTATTGCTGCTGTCCTTCATGGTCGTTATCGTTTTTTGGGGAGCTTATGAACAAGCGGGTGGACTCATGAATCTGTACGCCAAGGAAAAAATCGATCGGGTCATGTTCGGCTTTACCGTTCCGGCCAGCTTCCTCTAGGCACTTCACGCATTCTACGTGATCCTCATCGGTGCCCCGATGGCCTACTTTTGGGTTCAATGGCGAAAATGGGGGCGCGAATCGAGCAGTCTGTTCAAAATGGGAATGGGAACCATTATAACTGGACTCGGATTCTTGCTGTTGGCAGGTGCCGCTCAACAAACTTTTAACTCGGCAGACGGAAAGGCATCGATCTATTGGATGTTCGGAGCATACCTGCTACACGTTATCGGTGAGTTGAGCATTTCGCCCATCGCCCTGTCCTACATCACCAAGCTTGCTCCGGCTAAATACGCCAGCTTCATGATGGGGGCCTATTTCTTCGTGAGCGGAATTGGAAACAAAGTGGCCGGATTGGTCGGTGAGGCCGCACAAGAAGCCGGTGAAATGGCCATATTTTTAGGAGTATTCAGCTTCTGCGTACTCTTTGGGTTGGTCCTCGTACTGTTCGTGAAAAAGCTCAAAGGATTAGCCCACGGAGCCGAGGACATTACGCCCGATTCACCACTGACGGATCCGGAATAATTCTTCAGAATTCTTAAGTAATATGGCTGATAGCTTACGGCCCATGGCCTATGCCCTATGGCTCACGGCCTATTGCCTACAGCCTAAGCCCTCTCCTCTTCTCCGGTTTTATCCTCTTTAAAGGAGTGCTCATCAACCTGCTTGAGCGAGATCGCGCTTGGAACAATCATACCAATACCGTGCTCCTTCATGACCCGGTGTATCTCAGTATAAACTCTATTCTTCGTGAATAGGATCTCGCGCTCCACCCAAAAGTGAATGTAGAACTTGGCTTTGTTGTCTTCTATTCCATCGTAGAACACGGCCGGCTCAGGAAGATCAGCGCTTTGAATGATGTTCTTCATAGCGTCCTCGATCAAATACACCACCTTCGACGGCTCGATTCCCGCTACCGGCAATACGAATTCGAACCGCAAACGCCGTTGCTTATTCGCCAAGGTCCAGTTGATCACTTTCTGCGAAACGATGTCACTATTCGGAACGATCAGCTCTGAAGCGTCGTATAGCCGCAGTGTCGTGGCTCTAATTCCAATGCGGATCACTTCGCCCTCATCGGTTTGGATACGCACTATGTCGCCTTCCGTGATCGGTCTTTCAAATACCAGAATGAGTCCGCTCAAGAAATTATTGATTATCGACTGAAGCCCGAAACCAATACCCACACCAAGGGCCCCGGCCAGCAGATCCAAATTGGCGAAGTTGAAACCGAGCTTGCTGAGGGCCAAGAACACCCCGAAGGTGACCAAGGTGTAGCTCGTTATGGAGCTTATGGCCATGGGCACCCCGCGTTCCATATCGAGCCGCATCAGCACTTCTTCGCGCAAGAAGAGAACGGCCGGGCCTACGGTCAACCAAGTAATGATCAATACGCGGAAAAAGTTGAGTCCATCAGATAGCGTGACTTTGTAATCGCCGATCTCCATTCCTATGGAAATAAAGTCGCGCCACCACACTCCCAAAGTGTCGAAAATGTAAAACCCGTTGAGCACGATTTGACCAAAGAGGAGAAACGATATAAGGAGCAAGATCCTGTAAAGCCCACGTATGGCCCGCTGACGAGCTTCCGGACTCCAGCGGTTTCCGTAATTCCGGATACCGGAAGTGAACCAAGTCTTGATCGCGACATTAAGCGACTGAAAAGTGAGCCCAATGAACACCGCTGCCATCAACGTTGTCACGGTTCCATCGACCAACATCAATGAGAAAATATGATAGCCCAAAACGTTGGCCACCAGCGCACCGCCTTGAAGGATCAGCAATAAAGGTGTCAGCGTAAGGAGCACATGAACCCACCAGGCGTTGACCCCGTCAAACTCGTGCCGGCGTCTGTAAATGCGTAGGAGCCCATAAATGAGCAGGGCATTGAGTACCAATAAGAAAATGCGCTCGGCGGTCGGACCCGTATTGATCACTCCTATCTCGAATATCAGGTACAACAATACCGAGGACGGCACGACCCATTTCTGCCCTTCGCGAATGTTCTGTAGAAAGACCAACAGAAAAACGGTCAGCATTAGGATCGACATTCCCAACGAAATAAGAGCGGGTGCATTCTGAAGGTAAAGTATGACGGCCAACAAGGCGTAGTACACCGCTGAAAGCCAGGGTCTTCTGAAGAGGCTCTGAGTTATGCGATCGGCATACACCTCATCATCCAAGGTCATGTTACTCTTCATCCGATTAAACACGAAAAGGAATACGATCATAAAGGGAATGAACCAAAGCGTCTTGTTCTTTTGCTGTTACAGGTAAAGTCTAGCATCGGATCGAGCCAGCCAGAGTAGTTTTTTGAATTCTATGGCAGGCGCATCGAGGGTATCATTTCCTCTCGAAAATATAGGTCTCGTACGTTCCGTTATCCGCGAGATCAGTTCGCGTGATTTGGCCTCCTCGATCCTCGATTTATTCGATTGAATGCGCAGTACCAGTTCCGTCGCCAACGATTCAACCTCCAAGGTTTCTTCAAAACTATCGTCGGCCACTTCAAAGACACTATTGATCCTGAAAATGGTCACCCCTATACGTTCCGCCAAATCCTTCTTCGATTCGCCGGATTCCACCAGAGCCAACAATTGAGACCATGAATCTCTGTAAAGCTTGAGATTCAATTCGACCTTTTCGAGCTGTTTGTTCCTAGCTGAAAGTTCCGTCACAAGAGGTGTCAACTTACCATCTAACTCGGTCCAACGAAGTTTCAGCCCTTCGAGCGTTCCTGAAAATTGATCGTTCAACAGCACGCGATCGGTCAACTCACTCAGCGAATCGATATTCAACCGCAGGGTGTCGAGACGAGCCCTCCGGTCGTCCATGAGCGAATCGAGCAGCTAGTTCTGTACGTCGGATCTGAAATACTCGATCAACTCTACGCGAGCCGTGCTGATCTCGGATAATTCAATAGTGGGAATCGCCTGTAGCGAATCGGAGTCGCCGATCTGGCAAAGGCCATTAAAGAAACAAAAGCGAATAAAATGAAGAGCGATCTTTTCAAGAGAAAGGGCTTGGTTGGTAGCCCTAAATTAAAACTTTCGCTCTTTTAGCGGAATGTAAAGCATCGGAAAAAGCTACATTCGAAGTACTTACAAACCCAACCCATGACTAATAGCCCATCGAAACGTCCACTCGACGTATACCTCCGCCTGGCCTTGGCGACCTTGATCATTTTTTGGTGCTTCATGATCGCGCGCCCATTCTTAGTGATGCTGATTTGGGCATCGATCATCGCTGTTTCGCTGTACCCGCTCTACAAGAGGCTAATCAAACTACTTCGCGGAAAGCGTATCCTTACCTCAGCCGTTATGATCGTGGCACTGATTGCCCTCTTCATAATTCCGAGCATTCAAATCGGTCATTCGTTGACCAAAACGGCCAAAGAGATCAAGCGCGAGCTCGATTCGGGTGTATTCCGCTTCGCCGAGCCCGACGAGGCCATTCAAGAACTCCCCGTCGTGGGAAATCGTCTGTACGACCTGTGGAACGAAGCCGCGTTCAACTTCGAAACTTTTTTGGAGCATTATCGCGAGCCACTGGCCAACTTTGGCACCTGGCTCCTCAAAAGCATCGTGAACGTTATGGGCGATCTCGTGA
>JAGWBA010000046.1 GCA_021296215.1 Flavobacteriales bacterium | reverse complement strand
AGTCTTCACCATCACAAAACAAATATATTTGGCTACAATAAATACTCAAACAAGGTGGAATGGAACCATGTTCGGTTGGCCTAATGTCCGCAGGGATTTATGTGACTATTTTGAAGATAGATTTTTAACCAATGACACACTTTAGTGAACACTCCCAACGAAAATTCGGCTCCGTTTCCCTGTTCTGAATTGACTCTCATTTCTCCGTTCATCGCTTCAACCAGGCTCTTTACCGTTGCCAATCCGATACCATTTCCCTGTTGGCCAAATCGGTCTTGCCCTCTTAATACTTTGAACAGCTCGAATATCTGCTCGTGCATGTCTTTTGGGATACCGGGCCCGTTGTCCCGAACCGAAATCGCGTATTCTCGCTCTCGATCCTCAAGGGTCACCTCAACGTGGGCCAGCTCTTTGTCGTTGTATTTTAAAGCATTAGAGATCAGGTTGATCAGTATTCTCTTGAGCGCGTTCTTGTTGACATTGATCCTTTCCTGATCACTCTTGAAATCGAGCTCACACTTCAACTGATATCCGAAATGGGAGCGCAATCCATCGAATAACTCCGCCGTAGAGACTTCGGTTCTCTCGCTGATCGCCATGTTCTTGTTTCTACTGTATTCGAGCAACCCATCAACAAGAGAGCGCAGTTTGTAGGACGACTGATCGATGAGTTTCAACCACTCTAATCCGTCTTGGGAGACTTGGTCCGCATTCCGAGAGGAAAAGGTCTACCAAGCTCGAGATGTTGTTCAATGGTGATTTTAGGTCGTGTGCCGCGACCGTGGCAAATCGTTCCAGCTCATTGTTTTGACGTTGAAGCTCTAGGACGAGATCATCGAGTTTTTATTCGTTCGCCGCAGTTCCAATAAGTGAATAACCTGATCCGCCAACACTCTTAAGGCACTGAGCTGGTTTTCGTCCAACTCTTTGGGTTTTCTATCGATCACGCAAAGCATTCCCAGTGCATGACCAGAGTTCGTTTTAAGGGGGATCCCAGCATAACTAACGATTCCTGGGCCTTCGGTGACCAACGGGTTGTCGTGGAAGCGGTCGTCGAGCCGAGCGTCCGGAATTTGAAAAACATTATTTGGCTCGTTTATAGCATGAGCACAGAAGGCGTATTCCCTAGGCGTTTCGGTAGCGTCTATTCCTTGGCTCGACTTAAACCATTGCCGTTCTTCATCAATAAAGCAGATCAACGAAATAGGGGCTTCACAAATCTCGGAAGCGAGAGCCGTGATTCGATCGCAGTCGTCTTCCTCAAACGTGTCGAGAATTTCAAAGGACTCCAATTCTCGGAGTCGTTCGAGCTCGTTTTGGGGTATAGTAGGTGGCGTCATAGCTGCTTTAAGGTATTGAAACGTTTAATTCGATCGACCTCTATTCAGGTGACCAAAATTGAGCTTCAGGAGGGATCGATTTTTTTTGTCCCGTCCTCGAGTGGGTTATAGCCTCTTCGGGCAAAAATGTACCAGGCCCCAGGAGAGATCGCGATCTCAGTATCGGCTCCTATCCAATAGGGATCGCTACCATATACCGTTCCCGGGTTCGACGCGTATGGGAACCCGCCCGCTTCGGGATACGAACTACTACTTACGAAAGCTCTTTCCAGAGCCCCCAAGTACAGGTTACATCGCGTGGGATCTCCGGAGCGTTTCCACGCTAAGGCCATTTGAGCTGTACCCTCCAAGAAAACGGCATCGCGGTCCTCATCAATGTCATAACCGCGAATCGTAGCATTGGTGAGGGTAGTAGTTTGATAGGTAAGGAATCGGTCCGCCGACGTCAAAGTCGAGGTCGGGTAGTTAGGAAAAGCGCAGTAGGCCCAGCTAAAGTTATCGAGGGCATACTTGTAGCTTGGGTTTTCGGGCCAGGCCATTAATGCTCCTTCAATGGTATTCCAGCGATCATGACCGTGGAAAGTAAGGGGTTCGCCATGGAATGTCTCATATCCAATTATCGCTACGAATGCATCGATATTACCTTCCGTTACCTTGTAGTTCAAGAGCTGGTTTTGAGCGTCGTATCCAGCCATAACCCTCCGTCTGTTGGATCCTGAAGTGAGGATAGCCAACCGGAAAGGTCGGTCGCGAGTGAGTCGTATGTGCTTCGGCCCGTGAGGGCCTTATAATTGTTCAATGCGATAAGCGGCCAAGCGTTATCGCCCATCCAACGGTGGCCATTCGGGATTCCGTTGCGGTCGCGGAACTGCGAAAAGCCGCCGGGCGCGGTGTTCAGCTCTGAACGCCGATCATTGAAGAAATCAAAGATCGCTTCTGTACGGGGGAGCTCGTCGTTGATCATGAAGGCCATTGCGGCTAAAGATTGATCGTATAGCGAAACTACATTGCCGTTTTCAGAACTTTCGAGCAATCCGTTCGACAGTTGCTGAATTTTGAGCCATTCTAAAACGGATGTCTCATACTCGTTGGCTTCGTGCCGAAAGGGCGCGTCAACATTGTCCTTACAGCCGGGCAATACTGCAAAGAACAAGAATACGAGTACATATAGCAGATGGCGTTTCATGGCCATGGTTGTTTGGGTGTTCGGAGATCGTATAGTACGAATCGTTTCGTACGATACAAGACAGGAAGAGCGATATTTTTGTTTTCGGGTAGAAGTAAAAAGCTGATTTCGGGATAGGATCGTTTTATCTCAAGGTACTCGGCCAAGGACATAGAGGCGAAATTACGGCTCTCCAACTCGTTATCAGTAACGCTTAAACCTCCGTTGACCAGCGTTAGCCTATGCATCCATTCATCCAGATCCTCCGCACTTTGAGGAGCATGTTTGAAGGAAGCGAATAAAGGTCGCTCATAGTGCATGTACCAATACTTGCTATTGTAATTCGTTAAGAATACCCCATCCGCTGAAGTATTTTCCTTTATCCATTCGGCCATCTCTCGATCGGAACAATGTTGGTAAAGAAACTCGTGCGGGTCCCAAATAGATTTACGAAAGAATTGAAAGGTTGCCGGAATGGCGATTATCCCAATTACCAGGGTGATCCCCGCCATCCATTTTTTGTCACTTACAGGACGCTTGTTAGCGAAGCAAAGTGTGACAACGAAAAGGGAATACAAAGGCAACAGGCCGTCGCTGATCCGAAAAAAGTAGTAGCGTAGGAGCTGAGTTGGGCCAATCATCCAGATGAGGAATCCGGCCCCGGCGATTACCGCTGTACCAAGGCTGTACAATGCCAAGCGACTCAGTGTACCATATTTTGACTTCGCGTAAATCCATGCGTTCAATCCTATTAGCAAGGGCATCAGGATCCACCAAGTCAAGGGGAATTCGGTTGGAATCAAATGATGAGCTACGCGTTTTTCAACGTAAAAGGTCCAAGCTGCTCCTCCGTTGTATGATGTAGAGAAGAATAGTTGGTTCGCGATCGCATAAAGACCTACGCTGCCGTTAATTATAAAGGCGATTATCATTTGGATCGACCTTTTTTGACTCCAGGTCACGTCTCGAAAACGAGACAAAGCCAACGGGGCGATACATACCAAGTTGTAACCACCGACCAGTAAATGAAACGAGAGTGCTAGTCCGGCCGCAGACATAGCGATAACCCACTGACCCCTGATGGTGCGAGATAGCGAAACCATGGCGAAGCCATAGGCAAATACTTTGGTATCGAGAGCCCCCACGATCCATTCTCCCGGCCCAATTCCGGTTCGAAAGAGTAGGAGGAAAAGGGCCACGGGCAGAATAAAGATTGGGGTTGACGCCTTGGGGAGGATGGTTTTTCGGAGATCGTACAGAGCTGTTGCGATGAATAGGTAGGTCAATAAACGTCCTGCCACGATCGTTGGCACCCAACCAAAAGTGTCGATGCTCCACCCTACGGGGTAACTGAAAAGAAAGCGATACGGGATCTCGAGATGCAAGTACCAATCGGACCCCAACCAATCGGGATCGAAGATCGCTCTGGCATAGGGTAATACATCCATTTCGTTGTCCATGATGTGAAACTGGAAAAGGAATACGACCATCAGGCCAAAGGTGATCCCTATTTCAGCGACCGGATGTAATTTGCTCGGGACGGACATGATTGATCGAAACTTATGCCGTGAAGTTATAAAAAGGCATCGGTTGAAAGCTAGACAGAGCGGTTATGCAACCAGGCCTTACAAGCGCATCAAGTAACAGTCCAGGCCGTCCGTGAGCATGTGCATGATCAGCCCCAGCCCAACGTAATTCAGCGGCTTTCTTATAAAAAGGAGTACGGCGTAAATGGGCATGACGTAGTACGAATGAAGCGGATGAAATCCAATACTGCAGCGATCCGGGTCAAAAATGGGGTCGGCGAGTAGGTGATCCAAATCAACCAGCATTGTCGCTAAAAATATGAGGTATACGCGCTTCCAATTGGACCGAAAGAGCCCAAATGCAACGATCAGCGGAAAACCGAAATGAAGAAAATAATGGATAAAGGTTCTGGCCAAGGGACTCAGTTTAATTTCAGATTGTGCCTACGGCACGATGGCCATTTACGGCACCATTCGACACCAATCGGCGAATTCACGAGGCTATTTCACGGTTCACCTTGGTGATTTCCAATATAGAACAACTCGTGAACGCCACATTCGACGAATCCCAGGCGACGATAAACGGGTGCGCCAAGGCGGGTGGTCTGAAGCACAGCGATCTCCTTATTCCTTCACTTGGCTTCATTCAAAAATCTCAGCGTCAAGCCAGCCCTGTACCCCCGTCCTCTATGTGATTCATCGACGGACACGAAGTAGATTCCGACCGAGTCTGAAGATTCAAAAATGAAGGCTGTAGCCATCGGCTCGCCTTTTATAGACCCCAAATACAACTCGGCGCGATCGTCGTTCAGGAGCTCGGTGAAAATGTTCTCTTTCAGTGGATGTCCGCCCATTAAGGCTCGTTCAGCAACCCGGATCCATTGGGTCAATTGCTCTTCATTCTCTACCACATCAATTTGCAGATCGCTTTCGCTCTCGTGCAGCGCATAGCTCCTGAGATCCGTTGACATTGCCGTCCACTGACCGCGTTTGTACCCACGACCCGAAAGCTTCGAAACGACTTCCAGCTTTGCGAAAGCATCGAGCATCAGTAGGTTGAGAAGATCGTTCTCGGTGACGGTCCTTTCCAGTTCGTCGACGGCGGTTTCGAGTTGATCCGCCCGCGGATCAAATTCCACGAGTTGATTGGGCCAAATGGACTCTGGACAGCAAATGGCCTTGAATTCCTCGAATTCGGCGTATTCGTTCCCATCAATGGAGCCGATGAGCTCAAAAAGCTCTAGCAGATTCGCTTGGCTGTAATACTGGTTCGCCATGGTTGAATTCACCGGGAATAGACGTTGATCAACGACTCATTGGCCTACGCCGAGCAACGATGTCGGGTAGGGCGGGTGAGGAATGCATCGGGCCGCAGGCCCCGAAGATCATGGTTTTTCGCGGTAATAGGCCCATACAGCGCCCATGGCGATGAATCCGACGCCCATGCCGATGGCCCCGCCAATGTGCACGGCATTATACAGGAATCCGAGGCCGGCGCCAATGAACATGCATCCCACGAAGACCACGCCGCCGATGGCCGATCCGCTTTTTCTTTCGTCACTCATTTGAATAGGTTTTGGATTAGGGGTGCATCGGATCTCCCATTCGAAAGGCCCAGCCGCGCACTAAAGTTACTAAAGTAGTACGTAGCATCAGCAGGTCAGACAGATCGCTAGAGCATTAGTGCCCCATTTCTCCCATTTTTCGAGTAATGAGATCTACCGCGAACTTCGGGGCGATCCTGTACATGATGTCGAGCATCCGCACGTCCTTGCCCACGGTGGCCCTGAATTTGTTCTTTTCCATGGCCTTTACGATGATCTTTGCGACCTCATCGGCCGGAAGGGCTCGCGCCGCCCGCCGATTCGGCATCTTGCTCGCCGCTCATCTCCACGTTCGAATTCGCCATGATATTCGTGTTGATCGCTCCGGGATGAATCACCGTCACGTTCACCGAGGTGTCTTTTAACTCGGAATAGAGCCCTTCCGTTAGGATCTTCACTGCGGCTTTCGAGGTACTGTTGAAGGTCTGCCCCGGAAACGGGATGAACCCTCCCATGCTCGAAATATTGACGATGTGGGCTTCGGGTCGCCCTACAAAATGAGGTATAAAGGCTTTGCCATGAAAAGCGTTCCGTAAAAATTGATGTTCATGATTCGCTCAATGGTGTGGTAATCGAGCTCGTCGACATGAATGAAGGGCTGAATGATGCCGGCGTTATTTATAAGGCCGTCGACCATCTTATGCTCGGCCATAACGTGTTCGTGAAAAGACTCCACGGCAGTTCGGTCGCTGATATCCGGCACATATGGGTGAACGCTATCGGCCCCTGCTAAATCAGCCGTTTCCAACATGGCCTTTTCGCGGATGTCCGCGATAATGACTTTGGCACCTTTGCTTACGAGTAATATGGTGAGTTCTCGACCCATTCCACTGCCGCCTCCTGTGACAATAATGATTTTTCCGTTGACCTTCATGTAAAGTGTGCTATTGAATAAACACGGTTGCAAATCGGGCCGCAGGCCCACAATCATCTAGTTTATTAGGCCTTATCTCGGTAGTACGCTCATGTTGCACCCATGGCGATGAATCCGATGCCCATTCCGATGGCTGCACCAATATGAACTGCGTGGTAGAGGAATCCGATTCCGATGCCTACGAACATGCAGCCTACGAAGACCACGCCGCCGATGGCCGATCCGCTTTTACTTTCGTCGTCCATGATGTAAGGATTAGAGGATAATGCCTCACTAAGTTATTGAATTCGCGAGCAATTTTGGCCCTAAGGGTCAGCCTTTGGTATTGGACTGCGGGATCCGTTTTATGAGCTCTACATTTTGGCTGTGTTCGGCGCTGTGCGACATGATCAAGGTACCCCTGTTTCCGTCCGAGGCCTGTAGAGCAAAGATCACCGTGTCGTCCTGAGGGTTCGACATGCCTTCGAACCGATGATGGCCCACTATTTCAAGATCCTTGGGAGTGTATTCAACCTTGGTTTTGCTGTCCACTATATGCGTATCGCCCGCTATGAAATCAGCGGAATATCCTTCCTTCGCAAGGGCATTGGTGGCTTCAGAAAGTGTGTTGAAATGCTTCTGTGTCATGTGTCGAGGTTTTCATGGCAACCAAGGGGTAAACCGCTTGGATGCGCGGTTTACCTAGAACTTACGAAAGCTACGGCCGAATACCGAATGAAGTGCCGTTTAACTGCCTTGCCCGTCGTAGTAATTGCTCAGAATGGACTCCAAGGGTTCATCCCCGCCGATTACCCGTTCAATACGCGCCTTGACTTCCGCAGATAATAATGAGTCTAAAGGTTGTTCCAGTTTAGGAATTCGGTGAAACACCTTCTTGACCTTGTTGTCCCAAACCCTGTAGTACTTGACGAGGTCGTCGGGATAAACCGTTTTCCGGCGCGTACCCTCATCGATCCCGCGAAATGGAGCGGCGATGTTGAGGTAGCCGTAATCGTCGGTCAATTGCTCCCCAACTTCGATATCGCGTATGGCGATCTCGAAGTCGTATGCCGTTGTCAAGCAGTTCGAGTTAAAGCTGTGGTTCACGTAAAGGCCGTTGTCCCGGCAAAGGATCAAATTGCCTTTGTTGTTTCTGAAGGTATAGGTGTCGAGGATGTTCTGGTAAATGGGTTCCATTTCCTGAAACTCGAGCGGACTAAATTCGCGATGGAGGCGATCGAGTACCCAAGTGATGGTGCCAGCGGCGATATGCTTGGTGGCCACGACGCCATAACCAACCTCGCTGCTGATGAATTTAAGTTCGGTATCCGGGTGGATCACACCGGGTGATGGCCAAGAGAAAAAGGGAGTTGGAATAGTGTTTCTTAACCGAGGTGAAGATAATTCAGAACGCGATTCGAATACACACTACTGGCTTAATTTTTAGTTCACTTTTTCGTCGATGTTCTAAAGGCTGCCGCATTCCGGTAAATGTCCAGCAAGCTGTGTCTCATGGCCTGATTCATGAGCGTGAAATATGAGCAACAAATGGAGGTGTAGTACCACCTGAGCTCATATCCGAATGGCAACACGCACTGACGTATTCACCTGAAGCCCAAGTTGATCGCGCATGGTCGACTTTACCGGTAATAGATAAGCTTTCCGCTTGGTATCGAACCAGATCGCGGTGTCCCACCGCTGACCGTCGATCTCGGCGTTCGCTTTCATGCGCCCCCAACCTTGCTCTTGCCACTTCAGGTTTTCCCGAATCTCTACAGAAAACTCATCGGGCAGGGTCACAAAATGCCAACCTCCCGGAGCTTCGTGTTTCCAAAGATTGGCCTCAAAACGATACTGAATTCCCTGCATGGCTCATCGCTATCTTAATTCATCGGCTCGGTACCTCACCATTCGCTTGATCAGGTCTTTCGGCAATGCTTTATTCAAAGGAAACTGAACCGACCCTTTGCCTTTCTTGTAATCAGATAACTCCGATTCAAAGGCTTCCATCGTGGTCGGAAAAGGATAAAAACCAATGAATTTGGCATAAGCTGCCATCATGATCTGCTGATCTCGCTTACCACCGGGAACCAGATTGAAAGCCGGAACTTTGTAATTGAGGATCTCTTCAGCATCGGGAACGACTTCTTTGATGAGTGCCCGAAGCTCTTCAAGTTTCTCCCGGGCCAATGCAGGCTGCGCATCGATGTAATCATCGATGGTATTGAAGTTCGGCATGGGGCCTCGTTTGGCCATATCTCTTGGGTCTACTGTGAGCTGTCTAAGGTACTAAGTGAGGTGATTCTGTGCCTACGGCACGATTTCCATATTCGCGCTTCTTAACACGAGTGTTCTAACGAATGATCTCTTATCAACAGCTGAAGCCACTCAGGCCGATTTCTTCATTAAAACCCGCTCTACATCGGCATGACTCAACTGATTCTTGATCGTATAATACGAATGTGCCCATTGATACATGGTCAGAGATAATGCAAAGGCCAGATCAATGCGGTTGGGTTTGTTCTTCCTTGCCCAATTGAGGAGTCCCCAAAAATACTTGCGATGCTCCCATTGGATTCCCAACTTGTAGAATATGCGCAAGAGTCGAAGAATCAGAGTAGGGCTAGCACGCTGGCGAATCTTGACGGAGGTCTTCACCGGTCCGTAATCCGAAATGAAGTTCTTGATGCGTTCCACCGTATACTCCGGAAGGTATAAATGCTCGATCAACCACTCAAAACCGGCGTTCAATTGCTCTATGGGCATTACGGTCTCGAGGTTCGTTTCGCTTTCCAGAAAAGCAAAATCCTTGTTGATCCGACCTTCGTTCTTCATTTTCAAGAATAGGTCGGTTCCCGGAGGTGCCTTCAGTATGTTGACAATGGGCATGGTAATGGCCGCATCGTTAATGAATTTGAGCTGGCGTTCGAAAACCGTATCCGTATCGGTGTCAAATCCGACGATGAATCCGGCAAAGGGAATAAATCCCTTTCTACGGAGGATCTCAAGACTCTCGATTTGATCTCGTCGCGTGTTCTGGGTTTTTTGAGTATGCAAAAGGGTTTCCTCGTCCGGACTCTCAATTCCAATGAAAATATATCTAAACCCGGCATCGATCATTAAATCCATCAGCTCTTCGTCATCCGCTAAGGTGATGGTGAGTTGAGTCATGAAAAAGAATCCGGGATCCTTCTCCTTTCTCCACTCAATTAAACGCGGTAGAAGATCTTTTTTTAGGGTCTTCTTATTCCCAATAAGGTTATCGTCGGCAAAGAGCACGGTTTGTACGAACCGGTGCTTGCGAATATGCTCGAGCTCTTCGATCACCCGGTCCGATGTCTTCGTGCGCGGTCGCCTGCCAAAAAGGGCCGTTACGTCGCAAAAATCACACATGTAGGGGCATCCTCTTGAGTATTGAACAATGGGGTAACCGTAATCCGAAAGGTCCACCAGGTCGAAATCCGGAATTGGGCTCTTGGTAATATCAGCGAACTCAGGGGTCGCGTATTTACGAAGGGGAGTTTTCCCCGGATCCTCCAAATCCTCGATAAAACGTGGGAGGGTAATTTCGGCTTCGTTTAGAATAAAATGATCGATCTCCTCAAATCGCTGATGGTCATGCGTGAACAAGGGCCCCCCGGCAACGATCTTTTTGTTGTGTTTTTTTGCCTGCTCCAGTACCCAGCGCACCGATATTTCTTGAGTGCTCATGGCACTTAAAAAAATATAATCACACCATTCGAAATCCTTCGCTGTGGGTATCTTCACATTGAGGTCAATAAGCTTGCGCTCATAGTGTTTCGGGAGCATCGCCGAAACGGTCAGCAAGCCCAAGGGAGGATAAGGCGCCTTGTAACCACTTGCATTGAGCAAATTCTTGAAAGCGTACAGCGTATCGGGTAGTTTTGGGTAGATCAGTAGAATCTTCATGATGGGGTGTTTGTTCAGATCCCGGGTGTTCCGTTCAGATGCTCACCTAAAAATAGGGTTCTCATTCCAAGTAGCCCAATTCAATCTTAGTTTTCTGTGCCTGCGGCACGATGCGGGAAACCGCGATAAATTGAATTTGAAGTTGTGCATTGAGCTTTGCGCGGCAGCTAGCTGATAGTATTTCAATTAGCTCTATTCTGGGCCTGTGGATTCAGTACCATGGCACTTGCTCATGAATGCATTCAATCGTCCATTGGTGGTTCTCTGTACCTTGTTCTTCATGAAGGAGGTTCAGCCCAGTAACAATCCGGATAGGCCCATAGCTTGCCTTGACCAGCACCGGAGGTCAAATGAATCTCTATGCTCAACGATGAACCCATCCTTGAATTTAAATCGCGCGGTTACCCGATTCGTCACCTTTCTTTTCGACGGGCCAAAAACGTATTGCGCAATCCAGTAAGCCATTCCGGTCTCGCCATTTGCCGATACCTGATCGAACCGGATATTGAGCTCGCTGTTCTTCTGAGCTAACAGCATGGCCCACATCCCCCGAGCCCTATCTCCATTGAGCGTTCCAAAGGCCGGATCACTAAAGATGATCTCTTCGTGCTTCATGTATTACGACTAACCCTAGAAAAAACGTCAGTTGATGATCTATTGGCTAAAAAACAACCCTTTGTTCTGCAGCCACTTAATGGCGTTTTCTTCGTTAATGAATGGTCGAGCTTCAAAACCCCTTTTGAATCCCACCGTTTCTCACAAGCCAACGTTTGACTTGATATGCTCGCCAGCGAGCACAGCTATCCGAGATCGTCCTTTCCACTTTGCAATGAATTCGAAGGTCTCGAGCGATGGCGGTTGTTTGGAGACATTGCTTACATTGAGCAGGGTGATATCGCCAATCAATCTACTCGAATGACGTCGAGCGATTCATATTACGAGACAACGCCGGGTACTTTCACGTACTGAGTTGGTACCCGAAATTTAGCAAATAACTCCCTAGCTTTTATCCAACTCCTTCTTCAGCGAAAGATACATGGAGTTGAATTGAAGGCGAACCTCTTCGAGGAACTCAGGAGTCAAAATTTGCGTGGCAGCTTCTAAATCGGGCCGCAGGCCCATAGGAATCTTATACGTCTGCTCCATAGGACCAGCCTCGAACTTGAGGATGTAGTGCTCTTGATGCCGGTACACGTTTATAGTGAAGTTCTTGTTCGGAATATTTTCGATCCACCTCATAGTTCCGCAACGATCTTAAGGTTCAGAAGCCGATTGGTCAGATAGTTGGGCACTGCGTAGGGGCGACCTTGAACATCCTGCACCCAAAGGTAGCTCACCGTGTTGCGTATACCCAGCAGGTTAAAGACCTCCAGCCCGATCCAAAGCGATTTAAAGGGAGACAACATCCCCGTTTCGTATTGCTTGTCGGCGCTTACCAAAATCTTGCTGAAGCCAATGTCGACGCGTCGGTAATCAGGAATCCTCGCCGTATGCGTGTAGCGCTCACTTTGAGGTGCTCCAAAAGGCATTCCGCTTCCGTAGACAAGGTTCAGGTTAACCTTGATGGTGGGGTCGTTGGGCAGGTAATCATGGAAGAAAATGTTGAAGGTTACACCCTGATCGGTCGGACGAGGAATGTATCCGGCTTCGACCAGATCACCCGATTCATTGACGTAAAAATCACCTTCGATGTTTTCTTGAATGGTCATCACGCTTAAACTCGCCCAGCTCTCGATCCCTGGAACGAACTCTCCATTTAGCCGGAAATCGGCCCCCATGGCATATCCCACTGCACTGTTTTCGGCTAGGTAGCGAATGCGAACATTGTCGATGTAGTAGGGGATGAGGTCATCCATATACTTGTAGTAGAGTTCCGTAGTGAACTTAAACGGGCGCCCCCAAGCTTCAAATTCATAGTCGTTTCCCAACACAAAGTGAATCGAGCGCTGAGCGCGAACACCTTCGTTCACCTGTCCGAAATAATCGCGGATCTCACGATAGAAGGGAGACTGGTAATAGATACCCGTGGCAAATCGCCAAACCATATCCTTGTCGCCCTTGGGTTCCCACGATATTGAAGCACGCGGGCTAAACAACAGTTGCTTGTTTACGGTCCAGTAATGGAGGCGTGCTCCACCTGCAAAGCTGAAGGTCTGGCCTTTGTCGTTCTCCCAAATTCTCGAGTATTGGCCATAAGTCTGATATCGCCAACTTTCAAGGATATTGGCCGCGTCGATCGATTCGAACAGCTGAACACTGTCGCCCGGAAATTGCGGAATGGAGTAGCCGGCCGAATCGATGAGGTTCCATTCTTTCAGCACATCGTCGATGTACTCGTGCTGTGCTTTTGCTCCCCAAAAGATGGTGGCATCGCCATCGGTGCTGCGGTGTTCACCTTTGTGCGTAAAGGTAAAAACCCTCGCTTGTAGCAGGTTTCGCGCATGATCCAAATAACCTCCTACGCCGCGCTCGAATTTCTCTTCGCCAAAGTTCTCGGATCCAAGGTCGTTGTCGAGCTCACTCAATCGATACTGACCCAATACATCGAAGTATTCTTGTTCATCGGTCAAGAATCCACTGGCGATGAATCGGAGACGCGTTTGATCGGTGAGGTCGTGCTCAAGCGACAATGCACCTAGGAAGGTTTCGTATTGCGTGATCTCTTGTCCGTCGAAGAACACAGTCAATCTGAGGGCCTCGGTAATGGTACCGAAATCGGTCTCGCGTGTCTCCGGCACGGTCTGGTATAAGTTGCGCGAGTAGGTCGTGAGTAATCCGATGTTCCAACGCGGTTTGATCTCGTAGGTCAGGTAGGCCTGTGCATCGGTATAGCGCGGACGGTAATCGGCGTCCGTGTCGAGGGAGCCGACGAGTATTTGGTTGGTTCGGTATCGCGCACTGGTGATATAGCTGAGCTTTCGGTCGTCGGTTCGGCCACCGATGGCAATGAATCCCCCAAGCAGGCTGGCCATGGCCGAAACTCCGAACTCGGTCGGACGCTTATAGGTGATGTCGAGTACCGATGACATTTTATCGCCGTACCGCGCCTCGAATCCTCCCGCGGAGAACTCGATGTTGCTCACCATATCGGGGTTTACGAAACTCAAACCCTCTTGCTGACCTGCGCGAACGAGGAACGGACGATAGATCTCAATATCGTTGACGTACACGAGGTTTTCATCGAAATTCCCTCCCCGCACGTTGTACTGCGAGCTGAACTCGTTGTTCGAGGTCACTCCGGGAAGGGTCTTGATCAAGCCTTCGACCGTTTGGGCCGGACCGGGCAGTGCCGTTACGTCTTTCGGGTCAATGCGCACGATCTCATCGTATCGCTCGGTTTCATCCTCAACATCGACTTCCGGGATCAGGTTCGCCATAATGCGCAACTGCACACCGACGTTTTGTTTTCGGCCTCCGGCCGGATTGACGAGTACGGAGTCAGGGCGGTAACTAACGTGTTGAAAATAGACGTAAAAGGCACTATCGCGCCGTAGGCGCAAAGTAAATTGACCCTCGGCACCGGTGCTCACTCCCAATGAACCGCTGGTGACCGCCACTTCCGATATGGGACGGCCCTTCAGGTCGCGCACCACGCCGCTCACGGTCACGTCTTGCGCGTGGGCAAACGAAGTAATAAGGGTAAGGATCAGAATTCCGATCAGGCGCATCGGCGGAGTCGTAGCAAATTATTTATATCGGTCACTGGAAAAATCGCCCCGCTTGAGGGCCCGGAAGAACTCGGCCCAAGCGAACGGATTGGTCAGGGCACCCAGAATGGCTTGTCCTCCGTTTTCGCCGTAATAGCGTCCGGCATTATACAGCTGTTGGTGGTTGTAGTTGTTCATGTACGCGGCCATGGCTTGTGGGTCGTATCCAACCTGCTCGGCCTGCCGGCGAATCGTTTCCAGGGCCATATTGCGCTGAGCTAACGTAAGGTCGTCCGTTGGAGGTTCCATCGCCAAGAAGAATTCCTTGAATTGCTCTTTCGACGGCCAAGGGTACAGTGTTTGTTCGGGAAGTAGAATGGTATCCTTTATCAGAGTCATCACCAAGCTGTAATGCGATTTTGGAAGAGAATCGGGCACCCAGAATTGTCCCGTTTTAAAACCCATACTGCTGAACTCCAGCGTATCGCCTTTGTGAACCACCATGCTGAAGAATCCGTCGTAGTCGGTAACGGTTCCCATTTTGCGGTTCGTAATATAGATCGTGGCATAGGGAATGGGACGCACCGTATCGTTGGTCGCCACCACGCCCGAAAGCTGAATTAAGTCGTCGTCCTGAGCCTGTGCAGGGGATGCAGCCAGTAAAATAGCCGCGATCCAAACACACGCCCATCCGGTCAAGTGCTTCATACCACAAAGTAACGGAATCCTTAGCATTTTGGTATCTTTGATATACTGATGATGTGGACTATGAATAAATGGTTGCTTACCTGGTTCGTGGCACTGGTTATGCCGCTTACCCTTGTAGCACAGCACAACGCTGAGCGCACCCGAGAGCACATTCGCGAGATCATTCAAGAAAAGATTCGATTTCCCGAGGGAGCTCCCGTGATTTCCGACCTTTCTGTGCCTACGGCACGAAGCGGGAGTTCGATCCCCAATGAAATGGTCGTTTCGGCGGCAGGCGTCCCAGAATCAGAGGTACATGCGGCTATCTTTCCCGGTGATAGTAACATAATGGTCACCAGCGCAATGCGACAACAGGGCGGACTCGCCATGCCCATTTGGTACACCACGGACTTTGGAAGCACCTGGGACCTAAGCTCTTACAGCCCTTCGCCTCAATACAGCAATGCCGTGGTATATGGAGGAGGTGACCCGAATTTCGTATACGATGGTAACGGTCGACTGTACTACAGTTGGATCAGCCTCTTTCAGAAAAGCAGCATCAGCGATAGTATCTATTGGGCTTTATATTGGGCGTACAGCGATGATCATGGGGTCACCTGGCAACAGAGTCCGCGCAAGAGCATTGGCTTCAGCAAGAACAATGGCGGTCTCCCGAACATCAATAGTTTGACCGTGCGCGATAAACAGTGGATGGCCGCGGATCGAAACCCGAGCTCACCTTATTACAATTCAATTTATTGCAGCTTTTTAGAAGGATCCGCAATTAGCGGTCAATCGTACATCGCGCTGCGGTACAAGCGAGCTAGCGATAGTGAATTCACGAACACTTCAACCATTGTAAGTGGTCTTAACTGGGCCTTTGTCCAGTTCGGCAATGTTGCGGTCACCTCAGATGGCACGGTGCACGTGACTTTCTTCGGAAGTCAGAACGGTCAGTCGTACCACATGTACCACTGCAAAAGCACCGACGGAGGGGATAATTTCACTACACCTACGGAGATCACTCAAGCCAATGTGCCTTCCTTTACGGCTTGGGATCCGAATCCGAACTTGACCGGTGTAACGCTGCAGCGCTTTTATCCGAGTTGTTACCTGGCAGCCGATGTGTCGGGCGGAGCCAACGACGGTTCACTTTACTTGACCTGGACGGCCAACGGTGTCGATACCACCGAAACCTACGGCCTCGACATCTGGATCAGTTTCTCCCGCGATGGAGGCGATACTTGGTCGAACCCCAAACGAGTAAATAACGATGGAGACCCACAACAACACCAATTTTATTCGAGCATTTACGTCGACGAGGAAGGCGATGTGATGCTGGGTTGGTACGATCGGCGCGATGATGTGGCTAACATATCGACCGATTACTACATCGGCGTTTCGACCGATGGCGGAGCTACCTTTACCAATGTCAAGGCGAATTTGAGTCCGACATTGTTCAGCACGGTAGGCAACTCCAACAATGGTTTTGGAATAGGGGAGTACACGCAAGTGCTGGGCTGTAAAGGCAGCGTGATTCCTTTCTGGACCGACGGCCGAAATAACAACGGGAACTTGGATATTTACAGCGCTTCGGTGAATAAATCGGACAGTCTCACCAATCCGGAGTTCGGACCCGTGACCGAAGCCGTGGTGTGGAAGGAGTTGTATCCGAATCCGACCGCGGACCACTTTACCCTGGATGTTGAACTGAGGTATCGGTCTAATTTGACCGTGACGATCTACGCCGCTGATGGACGTCTGGTGGGGCGCGAAGCCGTGCATTGGGCCGCAGGCCCATATAAAAAAGACTTTTCTATTGTGGACCTCACAGCCGGACGCTACCTCGTGGAGCTACAGACGGATTACGGGCGCTTTGTGAAGTCGTTGGTGGTTTGGTAAGCCTAGATTTAAATCCGTCCTGGTCATTTCGCATATTCCTTCAGTGAGGCCTTTCAATATTTTTCTTAGCAGTGGTCGTTATCGGACACTTAGGCGTTCAATAATGAACACATATAGTGCTAGGATAACATCTCCATCACCTTAGTTGACTGATAAATAGAAGGGTAGGGATTGTGGCACGGTTTCTTGGTTATCTGTTCGAAATTAAAAAATATACTGAGGGAACATGTCGCGAATTTTGCTCTTTGCTATCAGTTTTATAACTCTGGCTTCCTGTCAATCCAAGAATAGAAAGATTCAAGAGGTTGTGCAGAAAGCAGTGGCACAATCCGATTTTAATGGATTACTGTATATAGAACAGAACGGTGAGGTCCTCTTCAATGGATCAATTCGCTTCACGGAATCAGAGCTTACCATGCCCAATGAAGATACTCCTATTTATCTGGCTTCATTGAGCAAGGTCTTCACAGAGGGCGCAGCATTACAGCTACACGATAACGGCCTGATCAATTTAAGCTCCTCAATTTCAGATCAGGGAGTGAATGAACATCAGCAATTCGGCTCACTGATTACTCCACATCATTTATTAGAAATGAGATCCGGATTACCTAGAGAGTTTTCCTATGGAGAAGAGTTCGCTCAAGTTATATATGATGAATTGGATAGGGCGGGTCCATTTCTTGATACCTTACCTGACTTTGAGCTGTCTTTTACCCCTAGGTCTGATGAAGAGTACAGCAATTTGAATTACTGGATCCTGGGCTCCATGATCGAAGAAGTAACTGATGCAAATCCGGATCGTGCATTTTATGACTTAATTTTTGATCGATTGTCGATGCGCTCTTCTGGACTGGTAAAATCGGACACCGATGTGCTCCACGGTTATATTTTCGAAGATGGGCTTGGGCGAAAGATGATTCTGATTATTCGAGCCGTTATGCTTCAGGTGGTTTTTATTCGAGTATGAATGATCTGATCGCGCTATCTAAAGCTCTGGAAAGCGATTCTATTTTTTCCGATACGGTACTCAATCGGTTTTTCGGCGATGACGGAAGAAAGGAGGTTTACGGCTCATTACCAAGTTTCTCCAATGTCTTCATTAAGGATCGCAACAAAGGATACACATTGATTCTGCTCAATAACACAGGTTTACGCGACCTAATGAACATTCCCGGATTGGTCGGCATGATCGAAGCCAACCTGGGTATCGAAAAATTGGAGGCACCTCGGAGAGTCGTTCAATTGGAACCGATCGGTGTTTTAAGCGACTCTATAACCCTTTACCGAAATTTCGCCGAATGGATCGAGGCCGTCGAGCGATATGGCGAAGATGAAATCTTTCAGATTATTGATCGGTCAAGTGTACCAGGGAGTATGGCGCAGGAAGATAGGACCCGGGCCGACTTAAGTTCGCTTAATAAAACCTTACCAAACTTCAGAGCATTGGGATACCGCTGGGTGCGCGACAAAGACCCAAAGGGCATCGAAGTTTGGTTTGGTTCAGATGAAGAAGGAAAAATTGCCATCAGATGGATCTTAAGTGAAACGGACTCGTCACTTGTCGAGAATGTATTCATTATGCCGGACGACATAACCTGGCAAGGGAAATCATACTGATGATCATTTTAACCAAGTATTACGAGAGACTGGGGATAGAGGCCGAACGAATTACAGTTAAAGAAATGCGAAGCATTAACACTATTACCGTACTCGCGCTATTCTTAGGGCTATTTTCGCCCTGGAGATTGATAGCACATCCTAATGGTGGAATTGTAGTGGTTGGGGAGGGTGTGTGTTGGTCGTACATATATCCCGTAGATGACGTTGATCATCATGCTTGCATTTTCCGTTGGAACCAGAATGATGAACCCGAGGTGCTCATACGATCCGACTATCCCGCTAGCGATTACTTTTTAAGTAGTATGGAAGGAACGCTCTATATCGTGGAGAGAGCTTTTGTGCGGGTCAATGACACTTTCAAGTGTCGCGTACTGAAACTATCTGAAAAAGGTGAGGCGATCGAAATTTGGCCCTGGTTCGAGGATCCATGGCGAACGGCAGAAGGCGGTTTTTTTATGCTTTCAGACACCGAATTGGTGTTCGCCCGATACCCCAAGCTTTATTCGCCGGCCAAAGGAGGAGAGCCCGAAGTATACTTTGACTTTGATCATGCGGTCAACAAGATCCGAGGGCTTGACAATGATGAGTTCCTAATTCTGGCTGAAGACAATTGCTTTTTGGTCAGTGGATCCGGGAAAATCCTAAACGAGTGGAGAAGTTTGGTTGAACCAACGGTTGAAAATGTACCATTGAATCGCAACATGGTCTTCGATGTTGATTACAGAGCCGGGGAGTTGCTTGTCGCCTATTGGGGTAATCGATCATTTTTGCTGATGGACTCGTACGGAGGACGAAGAACGATAGTACAACGATCTGCTCCTTTTGTGCCTCATTGGGTGGCGTTTGTGAACAACTGCGAACTGCTGTTTTCTAGTAAGATGTTCTTTGATAGCCGTCCGCTCAAACCTCACCTGATCATGCACAACGGGCTTGGCGAAACGCAGGAGGTATGGACTTTGGAATAAGGTCGAAAGCCAGTTTCTTCAACTACTATTTACACTAGTCGAATTCGGATCATGAGTAAGACAAAGAAATATATTGGACTATTATTGGTCTATTCATTGTCCGTAGTGACGGCCGTAGGCCAGGCGGTAATCCAAGTACCGCAAAATGCAGCAACGATCTCGGCTGCCATTCAAATGGTACAGAGCGGCGATACCATACTCTTATCACCGGGAGTTTATAACGACTCTGTTCACGTAATCAATAAGCAAATCATAGTTAAAGGTTCACCGGGTGGAAGCAGCGTGTTGTCTCCCGGATTAAATGAGCGGTCCTTTGTTTTGGAACATTCAGATGTTGTTTTTCTTGACTTGACTTTCGATGATCTTCAGTGTGATACGCAGCCGCCAAACATCGGCGTCAGCTCATACCGTTCTGATATCGTGATTGATAACTGTAGGTTTATTGGGATTCACTCACCCGTTTCTGTTTTTTGGGCAAAGTGGAAATAAAGAGCTCGGTGATATTCAATACTCGCGGGGGCATTTGTATTCAGTTAAATGGAGGTTCATTCCTGATCTACAATAATTTGCTTTTTAACTTGGACTACTCGGCCATTTCTATCAATAGAGCCCATGGATACATTATGAACAACACTCTGGTCGGGACGACCCCCGGGCAGTATAGGGCCATAATCATCAATTCCGATTCCATAAGTCATATCTACAATAACATCCTTTACGGTTTTGGAATCGGAAGGCTTAAGACCAGAAGATTATTTACTAACGATTAGATATAGGTCTTGAAATTTAATCCTTCCCGTTAAAGAGGGGGATTCAATTTTGTATCAGCCCCTTAAAGGGGTGGACAGATTTTCTAAAACAGTTTAGGAGACTTAAATTTAGAAGATTATCTCAAAGAGAAGAACGTTTACCAAGGAGA
>JAGWBA010000045.1:20499-21043 GCA_021296215.1 Flavobacteriales bacterium | reverse complement strand
AAGAATCTATCTTTAATCAAACCCAATTATTAACTAACAAAACCGCATTGTTGGTCTGAAATATGGGGAGTATTACAGACTCCTGTTATACATTTGAAGCAAATGTATCGATTGCGGATAGCCTACCATTTCTTTTGAACCCTAATTTAGATGTCTATTTCTCTGGGACTGACTTTACTCAGGAAAACTTTTGGAACTATCCCAACGTGACCCCGCAATTATCCTTTTCAAATCTCGACACCACAGATAGAGAGGAATGGACAAAGATTTCTTACAACATAGTGCCCAATGAAGTAGTACAATTCATGACCATTGGATGGCTAACTCTTCCCCAAGGAATTATAGGAAGCTTTTCTTTCACTGGAGGTGGCATCTTTATCGATAACGTCGCCTTATACCCTTGCGATGCCCCAGTTTTTGAAGCCGATGCCGGTGAAGATATTACTATTTGCAAGGACGATTCCGTGGAGTTGTCTACACCTTACCGAAACGACGAATATATGTACTGGTGGGTGAACAACTTTGGAGACACGATCAGCACAGA
>JAGWBA010000045.1:0-20218 GCA_021296215.1 Flavobacteriales bacterium | reverse complement strand
GGTCGGGACGGAAAAACCGTTGAGAAAAAGGCGTCGATTACTTTATTGAGATAAAGATACTATCAGTGCTATCAGTGGCGCTGCGCGCTAGAAGTGGCATAAGTGTTATAAGTGGTGTTATTCGATAGAGGTGTTCTAGGTAAGAGTATACTCTTTGTTTGCAGAGTGAATTCGCGCCAAGCGCGAGTGAATTCTGACAGAGTCTAAAGCCATTTGCTCGCTCGCAGGGCGAATGGACTTTGGCGAAACTGAAATTTACTTGCGCAGCAAATTAAAGAGCTCTCTGCCCACTGCCCACTGCCAAAAAGAAACCCCGGACGAGCCGGGGTTATGTTCATCGTGCCGCAGGCACAAAGCTTAGCTGTTCAGTTTCGCTTTAACGAGATCGGCAACCACCTTACCTTCGGCGCGACCTGCGGCCCGGGCGTTCACGATGCCCATTACCTTACCCATGTCGCCCATGCCCGAAGCACCGGTCTTGGCGATGGCCTCGTCGACCATGGCGGCCAATTCTTCCTCGCTTAGCGGCTCGGGCAAATAGCCCTCGATCACGGTAAGTTGAGCTGCCTCCTCACTGGCCAAATCCTCACGTCCCTGCTCCTTGTACATCGCAATACTATCCTTGCGCTGTTTTTGAAGCTTTTGAAGGAGTTTTATCTCGTCGCCCTCAGACATGCCTGCAGCGGCGCCTTTCTCGGTCTCAGCGAGCATTATAGCGCTTTTGATGGCACGTACGCTCTCGAGGCGCACCTTGTCCTTGGCCTTCATGGCCTCTTTCATATCCTGGGTGATTCTATCCTTTAAACTCATAATGTCGATTTTGCCGCTAAGATACGGCCCGTACGTTTAGTCTACGTTATCGTGCAAGAATGAATTCTTGGATTTGATCTCCGCGCTTCCGTCTTCTTCGGATTCGCCCAAAGTGTATCGCGAGATCGGTGCTTCAGAGGAGTGCGGCACGCGCTCCAAATCAACTCCCTTGCGCTTGTAAGCAGGCTCATTCTCCAAATCCTCAAGACCGTTCGGCACGTTCTTGAATCGGTAGTTGAAAGCCTTCAAGCGCGCCTTGCGCTCACGGGCTTTCTGAATCTGAAGATCGGCCATCGACTGTTCCGTCGGGTCCGAATCCTCTGACTCATCCATAGTCATGGTAGTCCACTCCTCGCTCACCTGCGAAGAAGCAGTGGAGACCATCCGGTGCTCCACTGCTTTGTTCTCAGCGCTGTCCTCCCCGGTTTCCTCTTGCACTGCGTCGAACAACGAGTGTACGACGTTTCCATCAGAGCACTGCTCAGGTTGCGAACGAAGGTAATTGGGCGTCTCCTCGATCGATCCATCCAATCCCAGATGGTCCTCGAGCCGAGGTTCCTGTTCGTTTATATGTTTGAAAGCTTCGGCTTCGGCTTCGGCTTCGGCTTCGGGCTTTGGCTCTTCCTCGACACGGAGCTCAAATGTGATCGAATGATCGTGATCCGACTCATCTTCCATAACCTCTACCGGCTCGTTGTGCCCCATTGGCGCCTCCTCTTCAGCTTCGTCCTCCAAGTCCAAAGAGAACACCACGCGATCCTCCTCCTCGGAATCGTCCTCCATCACCGGGTCTTCCTTTTGTTCAGGAGCCTGCGGCTCGATGGGCTTCGACACCCCGGTAAAATCAAATGAGGTGGGCTGCTCGTTTAAAGCGTTAGCGTTAGCTGCTGAACGGTCCTCTTCTAGAGCGTTAGCTGCTGAAGGCTCCTCTTCTGCTTCGGCTTCAGTATCAAAATCTCCTAGGTCGAATCGCACTACATCCTCCTCTGCAGGAGCCTCCGACTTTTCTGGCGCTGGAGCCGGAGCCGGCGCCTCTGTAGCTGGCGCTGTCGTTTTAATCGGTCCGCTCAGTGGCGAGGGAGTTGAATCTTCCAGCGTATGCACGATCTTCTCCGGCTCTTTAGGCACTACGTGCACTTGCTGCTCGGTGTTGAATCCGGTCGCGATCACCGTTACACTGATGAAATCACCCAAGCTCTCGTCCTCACCGATACCCATGATGATGTTCGCCGAACCGCCGGCCTCGCGCTGAATAAAGTCGTTGATCTCCCCGATCTCGTCGATGGTGATCTCTTCGTTTCCGCTCACGATCAACAACAGTACGTTGTTGGCTCCACGGATCTTGTTGTCGTTCAACAGGGGCGAATCCAAGGCGCTGTTGATCGCATCAATGGCGCGTTGTTCGCCTTTGGCCTGACCCGAGCCCATGATCGCCGTACCGCTATCGGCCAACACAGTACGCGCATCGCGCAAGTCGATGTTTTGCGTGTAGTGGTGGGTAATGACCTCCGCAATTCCGCGGCTCGCCGTGGCAAGCACTTCATCGGCCTTTGAGAATCCGGCCTTGAAGCCCAGATTACCGTACACCTCGCGAAGCTTGTTGTTGTTGATCACGATCAGCGAATCCACATTCTCGCGCAGCGCTTCAACGCCCTTTTCGGCTTGGAGCATTCGGGTGTTTCCTTCAAAACTGAACGGAATGGTGACGATACCTACGGTCAAAATACCCATTTCCTTGGCTACTTTGGCCACTATAGGCGCGGCTCCCGTTCCCGTTCCACCGCCCATTCCGGCCGTGATGAAGATCATCTTGGTGTTCTTCTCCAGAATCCCCTCGATTTCCTCAATACTCTCCATAGCGGCGTTTTCACCGACTTCCGGATTCGCCCCGGCCCCAAGTCCTTCGGTCAATGTAACACCTAATTGTATCTTCAAAGGCACCGGACTGTTGTTCAAAGCCTGCGCATCCGTATTGCAGACTACGAAGTCTACCCCGCGGATACCCTGCTCGTACATGTAGTTGACCGCGTTGCTTCCGCCGCCACCTACGCCAATGACTTTGATCACCGAACTCTGATTCTTCGGTAGATCGAAACTCAAATTGTTGTCTTGATTCATTTCCTCCATGATCCCTGTTTTACCCTATGGTTCGCTATTCGTCGTTCGCTAAGAACTTTAAAAACTTGTCGACCCAACGGTCGAAATAACTTCTCTTTTTGCCGTCGCTCTCAGCTCCGGCTTCAACATCAGCACCCTCAGCATCGACGCCTTCGGCCACCTCGGATCCTTCGATCTCGGGTACGGTAGCTTCGGCACTGTCGAGCTCGGCTTGGTGCATCTTGCTTTTTTCGGCCTCTTTCTGCTCCCAACCCCGCATGACCAATCCGACCGCGGTCGCAAACAGTGGACTACTCAAGTCCTCCCCGCTCTCCTTGGCCAAATGCTCGTTCGGATAACCGATACGCGTATCCATGCCGGTCACGTACTCCACCAATTGCTTGATGTGCTTCAGCTGAGCACCACCACCGGTCAATACGATTCCTGCGATGAGTTTCTTTTTGCGGTCTTCGTAGCCGTAGTTCTTGATCTCGAGATGCACCTGCTCCACGATCTCCACCACTCGGGCGTGAATGATGCGCGATAAATTCTTGAGCGATATCTCCTTGGGCTCGCGTCCGCGCAATCCCGGAATACTCACGATCTCGTTATCTTTATTCTCACCGGGCCAAGCCGACCCGAACTTGATCTTCAGCTGCTCGGCCTGCTTTTCGATGATGCTGCACCCCTCTTTGATGTCTTCGGTGATTACGTTTCCGCCGAAGGGGATCACGGCCGTATGGCGAATAATGCCGTCTTTGAAGATGGCCACGTCCGTGGTTCCACCACCAATGTCGACCAGCACTACTCCGGCTTCTTTCTCTTCAGCGCTCAATACCGCTTCGGCCGAAGCCAGTGGTTCGAGGGTGATTCCGCCCACTTCCAGATCGGAGTTCTTGACGCATCGACCGATATTTCGAATAGCACTTACCTGCCCTACCACGATATGGAAGTTGGCCTCCAAGCGTCCTCCGTACATTCCACGGGGTTCTTTGATCTCGGCCTGTCCATCGACCTTGTACTCTTGAGGCAAAACGTGAATGATCTCCTCACCCGGAAGCATCACCAATTTGTGCACGTTATCGATCAGGTCCTTGATGTCTTTATCGCCGATCACCTCGTCCGGATTATCGCGTGTGATGTAATCGCTGTGCTGTAGGCTGCGGATATGTTGCCCGGCGATACCCACCACGACCTCTTTTATCTTTACTCCCGAAGTAGCTTCGGCCTCTGTGATCGCGTGTTGGATCGACTCAATCGTTTGAACGATATTCGATACCACACCGCGCTGCACGCCCAAAGACTTGGCCTTTCCCAAGCCGAGGACCTCCACTTTCCCGTATTCATTGCGACGACCCACCATGGCCACGATCTTCGTGGTTCCAATGTCGAGTCCGACCGCTATTTCGTGTGCTTCCATAGCTCTAATTCGTTGTACACACCACCTGTCCGGCGTATTTCAGATTCACTTTCGAGTACCTTTCCCGGCCTACCTGGGGCAGGGTTTTATCGTAAAAGAGTTTCAACCGTTCCATTTTTTCCTCGAAACCGTCGGCCGAACCGAGTACGATCTCGTGCTTTCCTTTTCGGGCCGTGAGGACGTAGTCGCCATCAACCTCCGAAATACCCGAAATATACTCGCAACAAAAAGCATCGGCCCGCAGGGCCATAACCAGCCCATACAGCTCCGCGGTGTCGCTCGGCGTTCCGTAAAACAGCGGCACGTAGGCGGTAAAATGCTCGGACAGCGGCATTTGCCGGCCGTCGGTGTCCCAGTAATAACTCTTATTCCCGTCAAAGAACCTCAGAATGGGCTCGCGCTGCCATACATCGACGTACACCTGCCCATTCATCTCGAAATATACCTCGGCCGTTTGCACCATCGGGTGAGCCTCCAACTTTTCTTCTAACAATGCACTGTTAATTTCGTGGAGGTAATTTCCTCGGAATGAGTCGGTTTCTGCATTGATCTCCGCAAGTAATTCCTCGGCGGTCACAAAATTTCCGCCTGCGGCGGGATGCACGGCTACGCGCAAACCTTCAACCAAGCGTTCGGCGTGTTTCTGCTCGGTAAATCGGACCAACAGCCCGATGAGCAATAGCCCCAGGATCGCCGTGCCGTATGTGGTCAAGGCCTTCATTTTCTGGTTTTTAAGATTTCGGTAATGGGCCCTACCAGCTTATCGATATCGCCCGCGCCAAGGGTGAGCAATACTTCCACGCTGCGCGATTCGAGCTGCTTCAAGAGCTCATCAACGCTCAGTAGCTCCTTTTTATCCACGTCGATCTTCTCGAGAAATGCCGCGCTCGTGATTCCCTCGATAGGTTCCTCGCGCGCCGGATAAATATCGAGGAGTACGACCTCGTCGAGAGCGCTCAAACTCGAGGCAAAATCGTCCATGAAATCCCGAGTCCGCGAGAACAAATGCGGCTGAAAGATTCCGGTAATGCATTGCTCCGGATAGAGTTCGCGCACCGATGAGATCACGGCCTTGAGCTCCGCCGGATGATGGGCATAATCGTCCATGTACACCACGCCTTTGTGGCGCAATTGAATGTCGAAACGGCGAACCACCCCCAAAAAAGTGCGCAGACCTTGCTTGATCTCCTCGGGGTCCATTCCATATTGATGACAAACGGCAATGGCACCAAGGGCGTTCTCGAGGTTGTGTCGTCCCGGGTACATCAAGCTGAAATCGCCTAAATAAGATCCTTTGAACTCCACTTCGAAGTGGAAAGCGCCCTTGTCGATCTCCAGGCGCGATAAACAGTAATCGGCTTCGGAATCATCGAGTGAATAGGTAAGATCGCGGCCTTCGAAAGTGCCCTTTTTAACGATGAGCGTTCCATCGGGTTGGACCCGGGTTGCGAAGATCTCGAAGCCTTCGCGGAAGACTCGCTCGTCTTCGTAGACGTCGAGATGATCCGGGTCAATAGAACTGATCAAAGCAATGTTTGGACGAAGGTGGAGAAAGCTGCGGTCGTATTCGTCGGCTTCGGTCACGAACACATTTTCGCGGCCGAGCACCAAGTTGCTGCCGAAGTTCTTGGCGATTCCACCGAGGAATCCGGTGCAAAAAAGACTGTTTTGATGAAGAATGTGCGTCACCATTGACGAGATGGTGGTTTTACCATGAGTTCCTGCGATAGCGATGTTGTAACCCGTTCGGGCGATATCGCCTAACACTTCGGCCCGCTTGTGGAACTCGTACCCTTCTTCTCTTAGGAACTGAAATATTTTATTGTGCGGCTGAACGGCCGGCGTGTACACGACACGGCAATGATCGCGCATATCCGGGTCGCTGAAGGCGGCCGGCACTTGAGCGGGATCGTCTTCGTAAATGATCTTCATGCCCTGCTTGCTCAGATCTTTGGTCAAACGAGTCTCTACTCTATCGTACCCGCTGGCCTGAACGCCATGGGCGTGGAAATACCGTGCGAGGCCACTTATACCGATACCTCCGATACCCAAAAAGTAGATGTATTTAACGTCCTTAAGATTCACGTTCCACTAGTTTTTTGATTTCTGCTACAATGTCTTTGGTGGCATTCGGCTTGGCCATGCGCTTGATGTTTTTGGACAAACGAGTCATGAGTTCGGGGTCCGATAAGACCTCTCCCAGGCCGTACTTGGGCCGACCTCCATGAGCCCATTCTCTTTCCTCGACCATGACGGCAGCACCTTCGTCAACCAAGGCCATGGCGTTCTTTTTCTGATGATCTTCGGCTACATTAGGTGATGGAATGAGCATCGCCGGCTTGCCTACCAAGGCCAATTCAGACAATGTTCCGGCCCCCGCTCTACTCACAATAACATCTGCCGCCGCATAGGCTAGGTCGATCCGCTCTAAAAAAGGGTGTACCTGAACGTTGTCGTATTCTTTGGCCACAGTTCTACATTTCTCCACGTATAGTCTTCCACACTGCCAAATCAGCTGAATCTTACTGTTGTGAAAATCGATCAGGCGATCCCCAACGCGCTGATTAATAGCTCGTGCACCCAGACTCCCGCCAATGACCAACATCGTCTTACGGTCTTTCTTTAAACCGAAGTACTCAATGGCTTCTTCTCTTTTTCCCGAGACGTTGAATAAATCTGAACGCACCGGGTTACCCGTGAAAACGATCTTTTCCACGGGAAAATATTTTTCCAGGCCCTCGTACGCCACGCAAATCTTATCGACTTTTTTCGCCAATAATTTGTTGGTGATACCCGGATAGGAATTCTGCTCCTGAATCAGGGTGGGGATTCCAGCGCGTTGCGCCGCCCACAGGGTCGGGCCACCGGCATAACCACCTGTACCGATGGCGATATCCGGAGCAAAATCACTAACGATCTTTCGAGCCTTGATCAAACTTCCGGCCAGCTTGAACGGAAAGGTCAAATTACGAGTACTAAGTGATCGTTGAAGGCCGGCGATATTGAGTCCAATGATCTCATATCCGGCTTTGGGAACGCGCTCCATTTCCATTCGGTCACGAGCACCGACGAAGAGCATCTTAGCATCCGGATAATGCTCGCGCAATTCATTGGCAATGCTCAATGCCGGGTATATGTGTCCGCCCGTTCCACCGCCGCTGATCAATATGTGCAGTGGCTTATCCATGGGCTGGTTCCATTTCCTGTTCTACAGCATCGATGGTGTCGGAATCCTCTTCCGATTTCACCGTTTTGGGTTCGAGGTTTCGGCTTACACCGAGTATTACACCAAGAGCCATACTGGTCATCCATATCGATGACCCTCCGGAGCTCAATAGAGGCAGTGTTTGCCCCGTAACGGGAAGTAAATTCACGGCAACACCCATGTTAATGAAGGCCTGGAATATGATCGCCATTCCGAATCCGGCCGCTAACACAGCCTGAAACAGATCGACCGCCTTGGTTGCTATGATCATGACCCTGATCAAGATCAGCAGGTAGATCAATACGATCCCGAGTCCGCCCATGAGTCCGAATTCCTCTACAATGACCGCGTAGATGAAATCGCTGCTCGATTGCGGTAAAAAGTTCTTTTGAATACTCTTTCCGGGGCCTTTACCCACTATGCCACCCGAGGCAATGGCCATTTTGGCCTTGTTTACCTGGTAATTCTCTTCTGCCGATCCAGAGCTAAAATTTTCTATTCGCGCTTTCCACGTATCGACTCGGTTGCTGATGTTCGGAAAGGCCAATACCAGCATAATGAAAAGGCCTAAGCCGGCAACACCCATACCGATCAAGTAGGCAATGTGCTTTATCGGATACTTGCCCACGAACATCAGACCTAAACACAGGACGAAAATGAGTGCCGTAGTACTGAAGTTAGCGGGTAAAATGAGTGCGCAAGCAACACCAACGGGTACGACCAAGCCCATAAATGTCTTTTTAAACTCACCTAGCGTCTCCTGATGCTGGGTCAGGTAACGCGCGACGAACATGAGCAAGGCGAATTTGGCCAGCTCAGAGGTTTGGAAAGAAACCCCGATAAATGGTACCCGAATCCACCTGCTGGCATTGGCATCGCCTATAGTGGTGCCAATGGTCAATGTGATCATCAAAAGTACGATGACTACAGGTAGCAGGATCATCGGTAAGTTTCGGTAGTACTTTGGATTAACCTTATGGACCGAGTACATGAGTACGAATCCGAAACTCAAATGGATACCGTGCTTGATCAAAAACTTAACGGTATTCCCGCCCGAATAGCTGAATGCCAAATTGCTGCTGGCACTATATACGGGCAAAAAGCTAAACAGCCCGAGCAGCAGCAGCAAGAACCACAGGGCTCGATCGCCCTCCAGGTATGTCATCCAGCGACGTATCACAATTGGCGCACTTCTTCTTTAAACTGACGGCCGCGATCTTCGTAATTCTCAAAGAGGTCAAAACTCGCGCAAGCAGGCGAAAGCAATACCGAATGCCCTTTCTGCGCAACGTTATACGCGGCCTTTACCGCCTCCTCCATAGATCCGGCTTCAACGAGATGTTCAACCAAATCGCCAAATGCTGCCTTGATCTTGGCATTATCAGCTCCGAGGCAAACGATGGCACTCACCTTTTCCGACACCAGCGATTTCAATTGCTCGTAATCGTTTCCTTTATCGACTCCACCGACGATCCAAACCACTGGCGTGCTCATGCTTTCCAGAGCGTACCAGGTACTATTGACATTCGTGGCTTTAGAATCGTTGATGTAGGTAACACCGTGCACCTGCAACACAGGCTCCAAGCGATGCTCCACTTCCTGAAAATCGCTGAGGCTCTCGCGGATAATCTCTTTCCGAACGCCCAGCAGCTTCGCGGCCATTCCGGCAGCGAGCGAGTTATAGGCGTTGTGTTTGCCCGAAAGGGCGAGGTCGTGAATGGACATAGTTAAGGGGTCAGTATTAAGGTTAATCACAAACTTTTCGTGGTCGAGGAAGGCCTCGATATCGCCCTCAGCGGGCGGATGCAAACTGAAGCCCTTCTTTTGGGCTTTTATGCGCCGGCGATTCATCAAATTAGCGATGATGGGGTCGTCGGCATTGTAGAGGAAGAAGTCGTCCTCGGTCTGATGCTCAGCTATGCGGAACTTAGCTTCCGCGTAGGTATATATATCGTTGTTATATCGGTCGAGGTGATCGGCTGTAATATTGAGGATCACGGAAACATCGGGTCTAAAACTGGAGATATCATCGAGCTGAAAACTGCTGATCTCCAGCACGTAGTGATCGAAGTCGTTATTGGCTACTTGGGCGGCAAAACTTTGACCCACGTTTCCGGCCAGCCCTACATGGAGGCCTGCATTTTTGAGAATGTGGTAGGCTAAAAGGGTTGTGGTGGTTTTACCATTAGTTCCGGTGATTCCGATAATCTTGGCCTGGGTATAGCGGGCTGCGAACTCGATCTCACTGACCAGCTCTATGCCTTCTTCCAAAATGGCTTTAACTACGGGGACCGTTTTGGCGATCCCGGGGCTTTTGACCACCAAGTCGGCGTCGAGGATACGCGAAAAGGTATGCGTGTTCTCTTCGAAGGCGATGGATGCCTCGGTCAAGATGCGACGGTATTTATCCGATACCGAACCGAAATCGCTTACGAAAACGTCGAAGCCGTGTTTCCGCCCGAGTAGGGCGCCACCCACTCCGCTTTCGCCTGCCCCTAAAACGATCAGCTTTTTCATCGGAGTTTGAGCGTTACGAAGGTGAGTACGGCGAGCATGATGCCGACGATCCAGAACCGGGTAACGATCTTGGCTTCGTGGAATCCGCTCTTTTGGTAGTGATGGTGCAAGGGCGACATTTTGAAGATGCGACGGCCTTCACCGAATTTCTTTTTGGTGTACTTGAAGTAGCTCACTTGCATGATCACCGAGAGGTTCTCTACCAGGAAGATCCCGCACACGATCGGAATCAATAGTTCCTTGCGAATGGCGATGGCGAAAACGGCGATGATACCGCCGATACTTAGGGATCCGGTGTCGCCCATGAATACTTGAGCCGGATAGGCATTGTACCACAAAAAGCCCACGCAGGCTCCGACGAAGGCGGCGATGAAGATCACCAGTTCGCCCGAGTCGGGGATGTACATGATGTTGAGGTAGTCGGCAAAAATCGTATTACCGCTTACGTAGGCGAATATGCCCAGTGTAACGCCTATGATGGCCGAAGTCCCAGTCGCGAGGCCGTCGATTCCGTCCGTTAAATTGGTGCCGTTGCTCACCGCCGTGATGATGAAGATCACGATCGGAATAAAGATTAACCAAGCCTGGTCTTTGAGGTCTTTGTGGATCCAAGAGATCGCCTTGCTGTAGTCGAGTTCGTTGTTTTTAAGGAAGGGGATCGTAGTCAGCATGGACTTTTCCTCCTTTCCGAATTGTGGAAGTGCGCGACCAGGTTGTTCATCGGCCCGCAGGGCCATTTCTTCGGTATTCGCAGGCGTAGCTTTTTGCTTAATGGTAACACCGGGGTGGAAATACAAGATGCTGCCCACGATGAGTCCTAGGCCAATTTGTCCCATCACCTTGAACTTACCTCGAAGTCCCTCTTTGTTCTTTTTGAAGACCTTGATGTAGTCGTCGATGAATCCGATAATACCCATCCATACCGTGGTGATAAGCAATAATATGACGTAGGTATTGTCCAGTTTGGCCACCAGGAGTGTTGGGATCAAGATCGCGGAGAGAATGATGAGTCCGCCCATGGTAGGCGTTCCGGCCTTTTGCGCCTGTCCTTCGAGTCCGAGGTCTCGAATGGTTTCGCCGACTTGCTTGCGTTGAATGAACTGTATTATGCTCTTACCGAACACCAAGGAGATCAGAAGCGATAGAATGACTGCCAAGGCTGCGCGGAAGGTGATGTATTGAAACACACCGGCTCCGGGGAAGTCGAATTGTCGATCGAGATATGTGAACAAATAATAGAGCATCAGACCTGTGGTTTAAGCGTTTCGTTCAAGATCTCGAGATCATCGAAGGGGTGTTTAACTCCGTTGATCTCCTGATATTTTTCGTGCCCTTTACCCGCGACCAAAATGATGTCGCCCGCTTGAGCCAAACTACAAGCGGTGCGGATAGCCTCTCGGCGCGAAGCGATGGACAGTGTCTTTTTGATTGCAATAGGGTCGAGTCCGGCCTTCATTTCTTCAATGATGGTCTCGGGGTTCTCTGTGCGCGGATTGTCGCTGGTTAGGATGACGCGATCGCTGAAATGCGCGGCGATCCTGGCCATTTCAGGTCGCTTACTCTTGTCGCGGTCACCACCGGCACCAACCACGGTGATCACGGTTTCGTTACCTCCGCGAATCTGGGCAATGGTCTCAAGTACGTTCTTGAGCGCATCAGGAGTATGTGCGTAATCGACGATGCCCGTAACACCTTCTGCATTTCGCACATATTGGAATCGACCCGGAGCGGTGTTCAAAGTGCTCAGGGTGGTCAAGGCATTCAATTGATCGATACCCAAAAGATCGCTCACGCCAAATACCGTGGCCAAGTTATAGGCGTTGAATTGCCCTATGAGTTTGGTGTACAGCTCGTGTTCGTTCATTTTTAGAACGAGACCGCCAAATGTATTCTCGAGGACACGAACTTTGTAATCGGCCTCTCCTTTGAGACCAAAGCGATATACCTTGGCCCTTGTATTCATGACCATGGTCTCACCGTGCTTATCGTCCCGATTTACAAGAGCTCTTGCCTTGGGGTTTAGGTCGTCGAAAAGTTTCTTTTTCGCTTTAATGTATTCGTTGAACTCACCGTGATAATCGAGGTGCTCATGCGTGATATTGGTAAAAACCGCCACATCGACCTGCAGGCCGGCCATTCTATTTTGATGAATTGCATGGCTACTGGCCTCCATGAAACAATACTTAACGCCTTTTTCGACCATCAAGGCCATGGTCTTATTGATTGCCAAGGCATCGGGCGTGGTATGCGTAGCCTCAAGCACTTCCGTATCGATGCGAACGTCTACTGTACTCAATAAGCCCGCCTTATAACCCAATCCTTTAACAAGTCTATAGAGCATGGTCACCACGGAAGTTTTACCGTTGGTTCCTGTAACTGCCACCAGCTTCATGCGCTCACTGGGGTGATCGTAATAAGCTGATGCCATAATACCGAGTGCATAAGAGCTGTCTTTTACCACGACATAGGTCACTCTCTCCTTTCGACTTTCAGGTAGTCGCTCGCAGACGATCATGTTTGCCCCTGAGTCTATCGCGGTCTGAATAAAATCATGACCATCGACTTGGGTTCCCGAGACCGCTACAAAAGCAGAGTCTTTGGTCACCTTGCGCGAATCGAAGTGAATCTCGGTAATAGCGATATTGGTATTTCCCACCATCTCTTCAATACCGGCTTTGTACAATATGTCCTTCAGCAACTTCATGAGCCCAAATCGAGTGTAATGTGTTTGATCAAATCCATGCGCTCACCTGAGCGAATACTCTGGCGTTTCACTTTTCCTTTTCCCTGTAGGGTGACATCGACCCCCCTGTTCTCGAGCCAGTAGACCGCGTCCATCGCGTCCCAGCCTCTGAGGTCCGGCAACGAACTTTCTTCGAGAGCAAAGGTTCGCGCATCCACATCCCGTGGTTCTTGAGCGAGCTGGCCGGCCGAATCGAGAGAATCGACAGGTAGTTGAAGTTTTGGATCGTTCGTATAAAGACAATGTGCGATCTCCGCAAATACTGGAGCAGCTACGCGATTTCCATAGTACCCGGTACTGTTATTGGGCTTTGCGACTACTACGATGCACGAGTATTGAGGGCGGTCAGCCGGAAAATACCCGGCAAAACTTGCCTGATACTCGGGGTATTCATCCTTTTTCCAGTAATTAAGCTTACAGGTTCCCGTTTTACCTGCCATGGAGAACCGGTCCGAGCTAATATTCGTGGCCGTTCCGCGTTCGACCACCCCTTTTAACAAAGCCTGAACTTTACCCAGGGTGCTTTCAGAACAAATCATTGGATACAGCACCTCTGGTTCGAAAGCCCTAACCGTTTTACCATTTCGGCGAATTTCAGAAACCAAGTAAGGCTTCATCATTTGCCCATCGTTTGCCACCGCATTGTAAAAGTTGAGTGTCTGCAAAGGGGTCATGGACACCGCATAACCATGCGACATCCACGGAAGGGTGATCCCACTCCAAGCGGCGGTGTTTGGAGTGGGAATTTTTGGTTTGCCTTCACCCGGAATCTCTATGCCGCACTTGTCGGCCAGCCCCATTTTGTATAATCGATCTACGAATTTCTCGGGCCTTTTTTCGTAGTTATCGTTGATGACCCTGGAGATGCCCACATTGGAGCTCACTTCGAAAGCTCGCCCTAAACTGATGGTTCCGTAACCGCCTTTGCGCGAATCGCGTACCGGTGTTCCATAGAATTCGTAAACACCTCCGTTGGTGTTGACTTGCTCCGAAGTATCGACTACGCCATCCTCCAAAGCGGCCATCAAGGCGGGCAGCTTAAAAGTTGAACCGGGCTCTGTGCTTTCCCAAACAGCGTAATTCCTCTTTTCGTAGTACTTGCCATCTTCGGTTCTACCGAGGTTCACCATCGCTTTTATAGCACCTGATACTACCTCCATCACAACAACACATCCGTGATCTGCTTCGTGGTATTCGAGCCTGCGCAATAAAGCCTGGTGTGCTATATCCTGAATCTGAGGATCAATGGTCGTTACGAGGTCAGAGCCATCACGAGGCTCCACCCGATTTCCGTCGTTGAGCGGCTTCCAGTATCCGCCCGCAATCTTTTGATTCAACCTTTTACCCGCTCTACCCGACAGTTCATCGTTGAAGGCACCTTCGAGTCCAACCTTTAGGCCCGAGCGCTCATACCCAATGGTACGCTCGGCCATTTTCTTGAAGGGCATTTCTCGGGTATTCACCTGCTCGGCGATCAACCCACCTCTGTACTTGCCTCGATTAAAAATCGGGGCTTGGCGAAGCTGCTGGTACTGAATAAAACCCACGTCCTTGGCCAGGAAGAGATAGCGATTTCCTACAGCGCGGGCCTGGCGCAGATAATGCTCGTACTCAGAAACACTTTTGTAACCGAGGATTTTATTGAGGAACCGAGCCAAGCTAGCCACTTCGCTTTGGAACAACTCGTCCGAAACGGTCATGACATCCATTCGAACCTCGTATTTCGGCATGGAGGTAGCCAACAGAGACCCATCGGCGGCGTAGATATTCCCGCGGGTCGCCTCTACTTCGATCTGCTTTACTACGGTTTGCTCGGCTTGAGCCATCAAGGCATCACCCTCCTGCACTTGTATCCAAATCAACTTGAAGGATACGGCCAAAGCAAAGATCATCAGCAGAGCTCCCGCCAAATAAAGTCTTTTCAATATGTCGGAACGTTCCTTCATTCTTCCTCTTTGTATATCACATAGGCCGAATTATCGGACTGACTCAACCCTCTTTCCGATACCTTTTCGCCGACCACGGATAGCTTTGTAGCATTCATCAACTGCGATCGCGTACTCACGTACTGCGACTTCAATTCTTTGAGCTCCGTTCGCATCTCCGCGATTCGGAACACCTTTCTATCGGCCGAGTGTGCACTATAAATGCTGATCAGCGCAAGGCAGCCCAGGTAAAGCAGAAATGGCCAGTGAACGGCGTTGCGCTCATCGGCCAAGAAGCTTCCGCGGAGCCACTTGCCCGCGTTCCAATTCGTCCTTACGTTCTGCTCTTCACTCATATTCGCTCAGCCACGCGCAGCTTAGCGCTGCGGGATCTGTTGTTCCTCTTTATCTCTTCTTCACTCGGCACCATTGGCTTCCGATTCATGATCTTGAAAGGAACCAGTCGGTTGCCAAAAAAATCGCGATCGGCCTCTCCGTCAAGCTTACCTTCTCGCATGAAATTTTTCACCATTCTATCTTCAAGCGAATGGTAGCTGATCACAGCGAGCCGACCACCCGTCTTGAGCAATTCAACACTCTGTACCAGCAAGTCCTCAAGCGCACCCAATTCGTCATTCACCTCTATCCTCAAAGCCTGGAAGACCTGAGCGTAAAACTTGTGCTCCTTAAGCTTCGGCGCCATTGGCGCGATGACTTGCTTAAGCCGGTTGACACGTTCGAATGCCTGGCCCTCACGGGCCGATATGATGTTTCGGGCAAGTCGCTGTGCGGGCCGAACTTCACCATAGCGGCGAAATAGGTGACACAACTGTTCCTCTTCGTATTCATTGAGAATTTGTGCCGCCGTTTTTTGCACCTGCTCGCTCATGCGCATGTCAAGAGGTCCATCTTCGCGGAGCGAAAACCCGCGATCCGGTGTGTCGAACTGGTGAAAACTCACACCCAGATCGGCCAAAATCCCATCCACTAGACGTACATCGTGCATCCGCAGAAAATTCTTCATGTAGCGAAAATCCTGGGGCACAAAAACCAAGTGCTCGTGCTCAGGTACGTTACTCTGAGCATCCTTATCCTTATCAAAGGCATACAGAGTACCGGTAGTCAATTGGTCAAGGATCGCTTTTGAGTGGCCGCCACCCCCAAAGGTGCAGTCGACATAAGTTCCCTCCGGTTTGATCTTGAGACCGCGGAGCGACTCATTCAACAAGGCGGGAACGTGGTAATCACTCATCTTCACCCGGAGTTGCCCCTCCCATAACCTCTTCGGCCAATGCCGCGAAGTCCAGGTCGGGATCGTTCAACACAGTTTCGTATTTGTTTTTGTCCCAGATCTCGACCATGTTGATCGAACTGGACAACACCACATCTTTTTGCAATTCAGCGAAGTTCATCAGGTCTTTGGGCACCAAAAGCCTTCCATTCCCATCGGGCTCAACGATGCGCACCCCGGCCGTAAATAGCCGAATGAAGTCGTTGTTCTTCTTCACGAATCGATTGAGCTTGTTCATGCGCTCCATCACCTTCTTCCACTCCGTCATGGGGTGAATCTCAAGACACTGATGAAAAACACTACGCTTGATCACAAACCCTTCACCCCAAACAGGCAAAAGCTGCTTCTTCAAATCCGAAGGAAGCAGCATCCGACCCTTGGAGTCGAGTTTGCATTCGTGTACGCCGATTAAGCTGATCATCAGTGTTTTCGCTTACTGAATTCAAATATAGAGGTTATTTAACCACTTTTTGCCACTTTTTACCACTTGTTGATAACTTTTACGGCTAAAATCGGCTAAAAATTATCTTGGAGATTTGTTTTTATTGGGCTTAAAGAAGTGGGAAGGTTCTCTAGGAGTCGTGGAAAACACGTGCAATGAGCACATTCGGACAAAAAGTCTATTTTTGGCGTAAACAGCGGAGAATGCCACCAAAACTGATTGAACAGGGAAAGTTTAGCTACTTAGCCGCGGGTGAAGGAAAACCGATCATCGTGCTACACGGACTCATGGGGGCCTTGAGCAACTTTGACGGGGTGGTCAATCACTTTTCAGAAAACAGCTATCAAGTACTCATACCTCAATTACCGATCTACGATCTACCACTGATCAAGACGAATGTCAACAACATCGCCAAGTTCGTTCATAAATTCATGGAGCACATGGGCTTTGAAAAAGCTAGTTTCATGGGCAATTCCCTGGGCGGACACGTGGCGTTGGTCTACGCATTAAAACACCCGGAAAGAGTGGATCAGCTGATCCTGACGGGCTCATCCGGCTTATACGAAAAAGCCTTTGGCGACACCTTCCCCAGACGAGAAGACAAGGAATATGTTCGCGTAAAAACGCAAGATGTTTTTTACGATCCCAAAGTGGCCACGGATGAACTGGTCGACGACGTTTTTGAGACGATCAACGATCGGTCAAAGCTGGTGCGGATATTATCCATCGCCAAGAGTGCCATTCGCCATAATATGGCTAAGGACGTACCGAATATCACGGCCGAGACTTGTTTGATTTGGGGAAATCAAGACAATGTTACCCCGCCCGATGTAGCGGAAGAATTCAATCGACTCCTATCCAATTCTGACTTGTTTTGGATCGATAAATGCGGACATGCGCCAATGATGGAGCACCCGGAGGAATTCAATCGCATTTTGGACGCTTGGTTCAAATCGAAGGAGGCATGATCATTCACGACGTTTCCTTCGTCAAGAGTTCCCAAAAAGTTAGTCAGTGCCCCGATGCCGATAAACCGGAATATGCTTTCATTGGCCGCTCGAACGTAGGCAAAAGCTCCTTGATCAATATGTTAATGGGGCGCAGTAAACTAGCCAAAGTGTCCGGAAAACCCGGCAAAACGCAACTTATAAACCACTTTGTCGTCAATGACAACTCCTGGTACTTGGTCGACCTCCCCGGCTATGGATATGCCAAGGTAAGTAAGACACAACGGAAAGAGTTTCAGAGCATCATCACCGACTATATCAGCAAACGAAAAAACCTCGTTAACTTATTCGTTTTGGTCGATGCCCGCCACGAACCGCAAAAAATTGATCTCGCATTCATGGAGTGGCTTGGAGAGTCCGAGGTGCCTTTCTCAATCGTATTCACGAAAATAGACAAACTGAGCTCGAATCAGCTTCAAAAAAGCCTGTCTCGATACCGTAAGATCATGCTACTCGAATGGGAAGAAATGCCCCCGTCTTTTCGAAGCTCCGCAATGAGCTCTGTGGGTCGGGAAGAAATCCTTGGATACATTCAATCGCTCAATGAGCAAATGGGCGACTATTTCACGGATCGATCAGCCTCAAACGCTTAGCGAAATCCTCGGCGAACATGCGCATTCCTTGTGCAACCTCCTTATCGTTGGTCGCGCGTTCAAAGCTATCGGCCATGCCCATCAAGGTCTGATGGTAAAAGATCTTCATTTCATCGAGCAACATGTCTTTTGACCAAAGATCGATCCTCAAAGTCTCCTTTGATTTGGGATCCCAAACAGACATCATCACAGCTTTGGCCTCCTCATCGGTCACGCCTCCATCCGATGCATTCCAGCTCATGCGCTCTGGCACTTTGTTATCGTCGAGTTGTATTTCAAATTTGATTTCTGATGTATGACTCATCTCAAAGGTTTGTATTGTGCATTCTTGAATAAAATTCGGGTCTCGCTCATTGACGCTAATTCTTGAACGGTAGTTTCAGGATGCGCCTTCATGTACGATCGCACGATCTGCCAACCGATCCAACGTCCTATGCGGCCCGGACTTTCGCGATCGATCTTAGCGTAAAACTTGGAAAATGGCGCTTCGGCGATAAATCGATCATACAGCCCGTTTTCATTGCTGAAAAGCAACTCGTCTTCCACAAAGAAGGTCCAGATCTCTTGCTCGTGTTCTTTGGCCCACGCTAGTTCTTCAGGGGTATATTCGATCACAATATTTTCATTTACCTCGGACATCAAGGCTTCCATTAAATAAAGGACGCGGCCCTCATAGAGCATTTTAGCCAAAAAAGATCCGTTGGTACGATCGATCTCAACCAGCGGTTCGGCGATCGCTCTGGCGAACTTGGCCGGGAAATATGTGGGATCAAAGTGCTTCGCCAGGTACTGAGGAAATTGATCGTACACCGTGTCGGGCCCGAGGAACATGTCGATGCTTATGAAATACATCGAATCCGCCGAGATTACGGGGTACTCGTAGTCGAGCCCCGAAACATAGGTAAACACTTTGACGCTGGAAGGGTAAGACGGATAGTAATATTTGAAGTGTTTCAATATCATTTCCACATCCGACTTAAAGACAGAAATATCCGGATGAACGCTCGAGACACGGTCGTACAACATATTGAGCAGGGGATCCTTGCGCACCTCAATCCATTCTTCCGTTGTTTGACCCACTAAAAAAAACTCGGGAAACTCACGCTGCAACTCGGGAAGCGCTTCAGGCAAATCCGAAACGGGCGTTCCGAAAAAAGCATCGTCGAACCGCAAATAATTCACCTCCATCTGCACTTCCGAAGTGTCCACTTTCAATGGGTCGTGCTTACACGCCAAAAATGCAGCAGACATCAGTAAAAAGAATGCAAGTCGCTTGATATTCATGCTGCAAAAGTAGGGAAACGGGCTATGGATTTGTAGTATCTTGCGAGCAAAATAGCCCTAATGAAGCGCTTCTTCTTATTGTTCTCTCTCTTAGTTGGCTCTTTTGCTATCGCTCAAATCGATTCTGCGACGATCGTAACCGAGGCCCTGGCTTTTCAAAAAGAGCTCGACTCCTCCTATGCCGATCCGGAACATGATCGAATGCATTTTGAAGGATTACCTTTTTTTGAGATCGATCCAAAATTTTGTGTTGAAGCCAAATTCAAAAAGGCCAAAAAGCCCAGGACTTTTGAAATGGAAACGACAACTGATCGACTTCCCGTATACGACGTTTAGGGATATGTCATTTTCAAGCTCGGCGGAGTTAAGCATAAGCTACCGATATACCAGAGTCATCGTTTACGCGAAATGGCAGAGTTTAAGTCTTATCTGTTTTTACCCTTTAACGAGGCGCTGCTTGTTAGCCGCTCCGACATCATAGGATAAATGGCCGCTGGCGTTCCGCTCGACTTGAAGAAGTGCCTTAGATTCGCACCAATCACGAACAGCAGTATAACTATTTCCTATGATGCTTTTCTGTGCCTGACCTGAGATCGCGTTCCAGCCTTCACTCTCATGATAATTTTCGCGTTGGTCATTGGCTACCGCGTGCAGGTACAGTAAACTCTTCGTGATAAAATCAGGTGATTTTCCGTCGCGCTTAGCCAATTGATGCACTTCTGAGAACAGGCCTTTAGGCAAACAAACTATTTGTTTATGCATAAGATAGGTTTTGCTTGATACCTTGCAGAGGTATAACTAAGGGGCACGTCCATTTTGTGGGGAGCGTTTGAAGAATTGCTACATTTCGTTCAAAAGAAATGGGGGATTTGGTATTGGAAGCC
>JAGWBA010000044.1 GCA_021296215.1 Flavobacteriales bacterium | reverse complement strand
TCAGTAAACTTTGACTTCTTCATAATCAACAATTTAAAATTATACTTTTAAACTGTCTCGTTTTTGGGGAAGTTTACCAAACGGGGAAGTCTTCACCGAAGCGTCATCAAAGGGTATACCATGGCGGTCTATGCTGTCTGCAAGTTTGGGTTTACTGATTTGGTTTTCCTGTTCGTATAAGGTTGAAGGTTCCAACTGCCGATGATATGAGCCAAACTTTTGTAGCAATTGCCTGTGAGAGCACTCAAGCCTCATCCCAATGAATTTAGCAAGTGCCAAATGAGTTACACAGTGCATTCGAAGCTATTGACTCGCACGCAGCGCGAATGCGCTTCGGCTTCGCCGGAATAAACTTGCCAAGCAAATGGACTCATTTGCGCAGCGAATGATCTAAAAAGAATATTTCAACCTTACAAACCCCAACCCACTCACATAACCCCAACCGAAGTCGGCCGGAGGCAGGGTAGGGACAATGGTGAAGGCCCGGTTGCCGAAGAACACCTGGGCCAAAATCAAGGCGTCTAAGTCTTGGGTAATGCTGTAGCTCAAGCTGGGGATCAAAATGTAGCTGTCGAAATTAGTGGTGACCATTTGGCTCAGGTCGACCCGGAACAGCGGGGTAATCTGGTAGCTCGAGGCAACGAATAGGGTGCTTTTGAAAGGGAAGGGGTTTTTGGCCGATAGTACCGTGCCCGGTCCGGCGATGGCGCCAAAATCCGCGAAATTCGATTCGTTGCTTCCGGCCGAATTGTATAAATAACTTCCGGCCAAGTAGAGTGAATTCGCAAAAGCGTAATCCACGGTTACGCTGGCCAAAAAGGCGTTGGGACTTTCGTTTTGGACCCCGTGAAAGTAGGTGAACTCGCCTTTGAAGCCGGCATTCTTGAGGTTTCCTGCCCATCCGCCCCCTAGGGCGATATCGTCTTTGAACCATCCGGCCACGACCTGCACATCGTATGTTCCCATTCCAAATTGGTAAAGTCCGGCCGCGGTCACTTCGCCAACGCTATCCACGGAAGCGGCTGTTTCGATCTTGGAGTTATAACTCAAGTATCGGGTGAAGCGGACCGCATCTGACCCCGGACGTTCTTCGTAGTCGAAATCGAAGTAATTGTATTGGTTAAAGAGATCATTTGGGTTCCAAACCGTGTTCACTCCCCAGTTGATGCGCTGCCGACCCGCGGTGAATTCCCACTCTTGCGTCCGATACTCAATATAGGCTCGGTCCAATATGGTGTGCAAGAACATACCATCTGTTTCGAACCACACGTAACTGAGGTCGAACCGGCCCGGATCCGAATCGATCGACGATTGAAACACGTCCAAATTCTCAGTCTGATACCCCCAAAACAATCGGTTGCGCATACCCGCTTTAGCTCGCCAATGCTCTCCCAATCGGTATTCAAAGTTGAAGCGGTTGTGAATCTGATAATCGAAGTACGTGTACTCCAGGTTTGCCGCACTCAGGAATACACTCGGGATCTCCTCCGTTAAATTCGTTCCGGTACCTAAAAGTTTGACGTAACCGTCGATCTCGAGGCTATTCTGGGCATGTGAAGCTACTGCACAAGCTACAGCTACAACTAGAAAAAAGAACTTTGTAAACGCCGTTGCTGTCGCTCTATCGATCAAACGTCTCATCCTTTATGATCTTTCCGTCTTCCAGTGTCACCACGCGGCGAGCTCTATTGATCACGCGCTGATCGTGCGTGCTGAACAAGAAGGTGATATGCTCTTCTTTATTCAGTCGAGCCATGATGTCGAGCAGGTTGTTGGTCGACTGACTGTCGAGGTTCGCCGTGGGCTCGTCGGCTAAGATCACGGCGGGCTTCGGAGCCAGTGCTCGAGCCACGGCTACCCGTTGTTGTTGTCCTCCCGAAAGCTCCATGGGGTGCTTGGTCAACTTATCTTCGAGCCCGACCTCCTTAAGTAACTGCATCGCCCGCTTTTCGCGTTCTTCTTTTGGGCGTTTTTGCAACAGCATAATGAACTCGGTATTCTCCGTAGCGGTCAAAACCGGTATCAAGTTGTAGGCCTGAAACACGAAGCCGATCTTACGCAAACGAAAATCGATCAGTTCGTTGTCGCGTAGAGTACTCAAGTCGGTTCCATCAACCCATACGCTTCCTTCAGTGGGTTCGTCCAAACCGCCGATCATATTCAGCAAAGTGGTCTTTCCTGAGCCCGAAGGTCCAACCAACGCGGTGAATTCACCCAGTTGTATCTGCAAGTCTACCCCACGTACGGCATGTACGTCGATGCTACCGTCGTGGTAGGTCTTTTCGAGTGCTTTGGTTTCAATGACTGCCATATCAAATTGCTCGTACCGCCTCGGCGGGATTCATTTTTAGTGCTTTGCGGGCCGGATAAATACTGGCCAAGATCGCCATCACGATCACCATCAGGGCTAGGGTCCAATAGTATTGTACATCGAGGTAGGGGTATACGATCGGGTCGATCCCGAACTCCTCGAGTCCCTGAGCGTAAAAACTCAGATCGAGTCCTACCGATTGAAAATAAACGATGGTCAACCATGCCAGCACAATACCTAGGGGTCCGCCCGCTATGGCTATGGCAATGGTCTCAAAGGTGATCATCGCAAAAATACGCGCTTTGTTCATGCCTACCGACATCAACATCCCTAACTCGCGCTTCCGCTCAAGTACAGCCATCAGCATGGTGTTGACGATGCCGAACGACAAGGCCGCCAACAAAATGCCCAGAAACAAGTACAGAAAGATCTCCATCATTTCATCGACGTACCCCAGCTCCGGCGAGATCTCATTCCACGGCTCAATTTCCAGTTCTTCAAACTTCGACCGCTGACGCTCAACAAATGGCGGAATCACCTCAAAATTCTCGAGCAGTACAGCCACTTCGTTCACTCCGTTCTCGGTATGCAGCAGGTGCTCCAAGTCGTCGAGCCGCACGAATACGTTCATTTCGTCGTACTTCTTACTCACCGTCTTGAAAATGCCCGCCACGCGAAACGCACCCGCCACGATCTCGCTGTTCCGATCCTGAAACGTCAACACGATCTTGCTCCGCACGTGCACGTTCATCTTCTCGGCCAGCGCCTGTCCTAAATAAACAGGGTATCGCCCTTCGGGCGGAAGCCAAGTGCCCTCAACTACGTGATCATCTATGGTCGTGACGTTGGGCTCCATTTCCGGATCTACACCATTGATGATGACCCCATTTCCACCACGGGCCGATGACGCCATGCCGTTCACCAATCCCCGCATGGTGTAGTTCAGGACCGTCGTATCGGTTTCGATCGACGACCGCACCTCGTCGATGTCCTCTATGACCCATTTGGCATTCCGATCTTCCAAGAATTTCGGGTCGTGGTACTGTACGTGACTGATCGAATTTTCGATCACCGACACCTTCCGCTGCTGGTTGACTCCGGCCGAAAGCGCGATTACGAATAATCCGGCCCAAATACCCAGCACGATGCTCGTGATCACCACCGCACTTCGGAGTTTTTTGCGCCATATGTTTCGCCAAGCGATTTTGAGTAACATAATTTCGGTTTAAACGTGCATGGCCTTGACCGGTTTCAGTCGAGACAAAACGATCATTGGGTAAATGGTGATGATGATGCTAATGACCAGTATAATAGTCGCATGTGTGATGCTAATCGACGGATCCAAACTTGCGGGCATAACGGCTTCGAAGCCGTAATCTTCAACCGTCTCCGCGGTTCGACCTCCGAGATCGAGCGGGTTGTTGTGGAAGTACAATACGATCGGCAATGCCGCAATAAGTCCGGAAGCAACCCCGATCAAGCTGATCATGATCGTTTCGTATAGAACGGTAATGGCCAATTGCCACCGCTTCATGCCGATGCTTATGAGTACCCCGAACTCGTAGTGGCGTTCAGCCGTCATCATAAGTACCGTTCCGAACATGCCAAAGGTGATCACCATGTATAGAATGAACAGCATGATTTGTCCGCCCGCGCTATCGGCCTGAATGGCCTGAACCAATTCAGGCATCATTTCCTGCCAAGCCATCAATTCGTATTTGGAGGTGTCCATCTGAGCTTCCAAACTACGAGTGAACTTGGGTACGTTGTCGTTGTAGTTCATGTCCAATACATAGCTCGTGACCATGCCTTCGGCACCATAAAACCATTGCGCTTCCGGCAACGGCATAAAGATCAGGTTGTCATTGAGTAGGGGGGAGTTCAGTTTTACGATTCCCGCAACGGGGTACTTGCCTCGGGCCGATATTCCATGATATCCTTGGCCCAACATAACGATGGTGTCTCCTGTCGATAACCGGAAATATTCGGCCAAACCCTCTCCGAGCATTACGCTTCGGTCGTTTAACTCAAATACTTTTCCGTCCGACAACTTCTCCTGCAGCTGAAGCATTCCGCCCTCCTTGGTGGGGTCGATACCGTTGACTATGGAGCCTTTGGTCAACTCTTGGGTCGCTGCTAACACAAAACCTTCGAGTCTCGGTAAAACGTGCTGTACCTCTCCTCTAGATTCAATTTCAACGGAAAGGGAGTCCGAGTAGTAAATGACGTTGTCGATCGTTTGCTCGTCCCAGTATCCCTTTTTGTGAACTTGAACATAGCCGCTGTAGTAGCCTACCACATTCTCGATCATAAGCTCGTACACTCCAAGCTGCATGCTCCGCAGGATCACGGCGAAAAAAACCGCAAACAGTACCGAAGCGATCGTGATATACGTACGGCGCTTATTTCGCCAAAGATTGCGATATGCCAGCTTTAAAAGCATCATGGGCGTATGCGTTTCATGTTCTGCTGACTAAAGAACTCCTGGTTGACATCGATACCGAATTCCAAGCCCTCGTAGATCATTTCTGTATACTGATCCGGATTGTCCATCGGAGTCATACGCACCCGCTTGGGTAAGGTGCGTCCATCGAATTCAGTGACTTCAAACCCTTGCATTTCATTGATCAAAAACCCATCCTCGTCGTAGAATTTAGCCATGAGCTGCAAGTATTCAGCCTTTGAGATGTAGCTAACGATCTTGCCCCATACCACCGCCGCATCGAGTTTTGGAGTCAATACAATCTTGTAGCACGATCGCCCCAAAATGGTCGTGTCTCCCGCAAACTCGTGCGTGTAGTCATTCACGATGCTCGATTCGCGCACCAGGTCATCGTTGGTGAAGTCCGACCCCATCCAGCTCTGCATCATCATACTTGGTGGAAGCTTGATCGTGCGCTCAATACTCGGTTGCCAGTTCCAAATCTCTTTGTCCCGCTTTAGGAATACCGTTCCTTCGTCGCGAGCCGGAGCCGAAATGTAGATCAAGGCATAGTCGGACCCCAGCGACCAACTCGTCGTCGTGATCTCGCGTTCCCAATTCGGGCGAACGATCTTGACTGTTACCTTGGCTTTGCTGCTTTGTCCGCGGAGTTTTTCATCGGCCTGTCGGATGATGTCCGTTGCGGTTTGCGCCTGAATCGGCGCGATGAACATCAACGCGGTAATACGGAGAATGAGCCTTTTCATAGAGCGTATTTGAGGTATAAGTGTTCTTTCATTTTGGGGAGGTCGTAATCGATGTCCAACACCATAAGTTGCAGTCCTATACCATCGAGTAGGGCACCAAAGGCCAAGGCCTCCCCTTCGGGGTCGTCATAGCCCAACTCCTCAAAAGTAGAGGTCAGCAGTAATTTATGCGATGCCATTTTTTTGGTGGCGATCTCCTTTACGAAAGGCAAGTCATGAACTTGTACCGCCAGGCCGATCATCAAGCGCTGTAGATCGCGCTGGTACATCAAAAAGTCGAAGGCTTGATCGATTAAGTAGCGTATTAAATCCTTTCCATCGAATTGTTCGAGGGCTTCGAAGTTACTCGCCATCTTGTCGAAAGCCGATTGAAAAATAGCTTTCAGTAAGGATTCCTTGCTTTCGTAATAGTGATAAAGAAGTCCTTTGCTGACCTCTGAATGCTTTGCGATTTCGTTCATCGATACGCCGTGGTATCCTTTGCGGGCAAAGAGCTCTTCGGCCGATATCAATATGATTAACTCGCTCGATTCGCGCCGTTGCTCATGTAAATTTTTGGGACTTTCTTTTTTCACGGAATAAAAAAATACCGACCGGTCGGTCAAAGTTAAGAGTTTTAATTATAGGAGTCCTATTTTTGAATTAAATATTTCAGTAAATCTTTATTCATGAGAGTCGCACTGCTTTCCATTCTTTCCCTCTTCCTTTGGGCTTGTCAAACGGAGAAACAACACTCCTTGGATGAATTCGGTTCAATGGATTCACTGATAGCAGCTACACCGGATCAGGCTCCCGACTGGATGAAAGAAGTGGTTTGGTATCAGATTTTTCCGGAGCGTTTCCGAAATGGTGATCCTTCCAACGACCCAACACCTGAAGATATTCAAGGTGGTTACCCGGGTTTCGTGCCTGCGAATTGGTCTACGACTCCTTGGGGGCACGACTGGTACCGACCCGATCCCTGGTTCTCCGATGCTGAGAAGATCAGCGACCGGAACGGTAACGAAATTGCTCATTTTGGCCAAAAAGCACAACTGCGACGTTATGGCGGTGATCTTCAAGGGGTGCTCGACCAGCTCGATTACATCGATAGCCTCGGTGTAACCGCTATTTATTTCAATCCATTGAACGACTCTCCATCCTTGCATAAATACGATCCGCGGCACTGGCATCACGTCGATCGAAACTTCGGACCGGATCCCCGTGGCGACGCCAAGGCCATGGCCGAAGAAGATCATGCCGATCCCGATAAATGGGTTTGGACGGCGGCTGATGAGCTTTGGCTCGAAGTCATTCAAGCATGCCACGAACGAGGAATTCGCGTGGTCATGGACTACAGTTGGAACCACACCGGGTACAATTTCTGGGCATTGAACGATATCCGAGAAAAGGGTGAGGAATCTTCATTCACCGATTGGTACTATATCGACCGGTTCGACGATCCGGATACCAAGATCGATGAGTTGAAGTATCAAAGCTGGATCGGTGTGCGCAGCTTGCCCGAAATGCGAGAAACAGAACACGTTCATTTTGATCGACTACAAGCCTACGAAGGCGATCTGTTTAGCCCCAGCCTCAAATACCACATTTTTTCAGTCACCAAACGCTGGCTCGATCCCAACGGCGATGGGAACCCGTCGGACGGAATAGACGGCTTCCGTCTCGATGTCGCTGCAGAGCTTCCGCTTGGCTTCTGGCGCGAGTACCGGGCCATTGTGAAGGACATCAACCCCCAGGCCGCGCTCATCGGCGAAATATGGTGGGAAATATGGCCCGAGGATATGCTCGATCCGAGCCCTTGGCTTCAAGGGGATGTTTTTGATGCGGTGATGAACTACCGCTGGTACCGCGAAGCGCGCAACTACTTCGCCTTTGCCCCCGACACCATGAACCCAAGTTCGTTCATTGCCAATGTCGATTCCATCTACGTCAACGTCGAGGGCCCCAAGCGATATGCCTTCATGAATATGAGCGCAAGCCACGATGCACCGCGCCTAGCCACCTCATTTTACAACCGAGGCGAGTACAAAGTCAATACCCACCCTTCCGCCGATCCGTTTTACAAGATCAATAAACCCGATAGTGCGACCTACGGTCGGATCAAGCTCTTCCTCGGTCATCAGTTCACCTTCGTTGGAGCTCCTCAAATATGGTCCGGAGATGAAATGGGTATGTGGGGTGCCGATGACCCCGATTGTCGAAAACCGCTCATGTGGCCCGATGTGTCTTTTGAAATCGAAGATAGCCACCCTGCAAACCTCATGCGCCCGGCCGATTCGGTTTCCTTTGATCACGGACTGTTCAGTTATTATCGAAAACTCATCGCCATGCGCGAGAAGTACGATGTGTTCAAATATGGAGGTCTCGAGTTCATTCCACCGACTCAAGATCTCAATGTTTTGGCCTATAAACGCTTTACAGGCGATGAACTGGCATATGTTTTCTTCAATTTAAGCGAGAACTCAATGCGAATTCCGGTACCCGAAGAGCGTCGAGGAATATGGGTCGTTGCTTCGCCGGGAGGACGAATGTATGTCGAGGGAGATGAAGTAGGAGTTGAGCTTGAGCCGATGTCGTGGAATGCGCTCGTGCGACTCAAAAGCGACGTCGTCGAATCAGGGCCAACACAATAATAGTAAGGCAAACAAGGGCTATGATCTGTAGAATCATCGTAGTGTATATTTGAATCACTAAGGTACGAAAACCGAAAAGCCACCAGGCGGTGGCTTTTCGGTTCAGAAAGAAAGTTCGGGTTAATAGATCAGTACTTTTTCTTTCTGTCGATTTTCAAATACTCTACTCGAATATTTAAAAATCATGCTCCTTTGTCACCTCTAATATAAATAAAAAGGAACGCTAATTGTCAAGAGTACTCTAAAAAATTATCCTCTAAGTGTCGCACCGGTCGATTTCTCGATGGCCGAGCGGATCTTTTTCATCGATTTGTCGACTACTTTATCGGTCAAGGTTTTCTTATCGTCGTAAAGCTTAAAGGAAACCGCATAACTCTTTTTGCCGTCAGGTAAATTCTTTCCTTCGTAGACATCAAAGAGTTCTACCTCTTGCAATAACTTCTTTTCAACCTGTTCTGCGGCGACTTTAATTTCCGCAAAGGCTACACTTTTGTCGACCAACAGCGCGAGGTCTCGGCGAACCGATGGGAACTTGGGAAGCTCATTGAATCGGACTCGGGTATTGGCCAGCATGGGTTTTAATAAATCCCAACGCAATTCAGCCGCGTACACCACTTGATTCACGTCGGCCTTTCTCAGCAGGTCGCCCCGAACCAAACCCATGAAACCAATTCGCTGGCCTCGAACGTGGATCTCGATTCCTTCAGAGAAGTAGGGATGTTCGCCCACCTGTTCAGAAGCATCGGCACCGAACCCAAGTCGGCTCAATACTTTGAAAGCGGCCGATTTGAGTCGGAAGAAGCTGCTTTCGACCTTTCCTGTAGTCCAATGTTCCTCGTTTCGCGGACCACCCAGGGCCATCATCAAGTACTCTTCTTCGCGGTAGAAGTCTCCGATGTCCTCAAAGTAGGCCCGTCCGAATTCAAACAAGGCCAGCGAACGACGCTGCCTGTTAATGTTGTGAGCCATAGCTTCCAGTACTCCTGGAATCAAGCTTCGTCGCATAACGGCTTGTTCTGAGCTCAGCGGATTAATTATTTTGACCGGGTGGGTATTTTCCCCGAGATCGTAGACTTCGTCCGTTCCGTATTCGGCCGAGGTCAAACTATTGGCCATCATTTGATGAAAGCCTGTTGAGCAGAGTAACTCGCTAACGAGTTCCTCGGCACGGTGGAGATCGGGATGTTCGAAATGGCCCGTGCTCATGACCATTTTACCTTCCTCGCTTATTTCGTTGAATCCGTAAATGCGCAGCACCTCTTCAACGACATCGGCCGGACGCGTTACATCAACTCGGTAGGCAGGAACTTCGAACGACCACCAACCTTCTTCTTCACTGACAACCTTGATGTCGAGCCACTGAAGAATGTTCTTCGCAAGGGTGCGGTCGATCATCTCGCCGATGAGGCGATCCATATATTCGAGCTTGAGGTTGATGTGGCGGTTCGGGATCTTTTGATCGTATATGTCCGTGATGTCGCCGGCTATAGTTGCTCCGGCCAGCTCTTCCATAAGCACTACGGCTCGCTTTAAAGCCTCGACGACTCCATTCGGGTCGATGCCTCGTTCAAAGCGGAAACTCGCATCGGTATTGAGTCCATGACGACGAGCGGTCTTGCGAATGCTCACAGGATCAAAGTAAGCGCTTTCCAGAAATATACCGGTAGTTTCATCGCTCACTCCCGATTCAATTCCTCCAAAGACACCCCCAATACATATTCCGCCTTCTTCGTCGCAGATCATGAGGTCGTTTTGATGAAGCTCGCGTACTTTTTCATCCAAGGTAGAGAACTTGGTGCCGCCTACAAGGGTGTCCACGATGACTTTTCCTCCTTTTATTTTCGCGGCATCGAAAGCGTGCAAAGGCTGGCCCAATTCGTGGTTCACATAGTTCGTGATGTCCACCACGTTGTTGATCGGAGTCAAGCCAATGGCCTTGAGTCGATTCTTCAGCCACTCGGGAGAGGGGCCTACCTTAATGTTTTCGAGTACTACACCGGCGTAGCGCGGAGCACGGCTTTTATCCTTTACTTCAACGACAATAGATGAACTCTCGTGGTGTCCGGTGACTATGTTGTTGTTTGGGAAACTCAGTTCAGCTTTGCGGCCGAATCGCAAAAGTGCTGCACGAAGATCGCGGGCTACCCCGTAGTGCGACATGGCATCGGCTCTATTGGGCGTGAGTCCGATCTCAATGACTGTATCTCGGGTAATGCCAAAGTAGTCCGCTGCGGGCTGACCCATGATCGCTTCTTCGCCGAGGACCATGATGCCTTCGTGGTCGGTGCCCAGGCCGAGTTCGTCTTCGGCGCAGATCATGCCCAAAGAGACTTCGCCGCGAAGTTTTCCTTTCTTGATCTCAAAGGGTTCGTCGCTACCTCTAGGGTGAAGGGTGGTGCCCACGGTCGCTACGGGAACTTTTTGTCCTTCCGCAACATTATTCGCCCCACAAACGATCTGCAGCGGTTCATCGATCCCGATGTCGACCATGCATACTTTGAGTCTGTCCGCGTTTGGATGCTGCTCACAACTCAAAACCTTACCGACGTACACGCCTTTGAGTCCGCCCGCGATCGACTCAAACTCTTCGGTTCTTTCAACTTCGAGACCGATTTCAGTGAGTAGGCGAATGATTTCTTCGAGCGGTTCGTCGGTTTTTAGGTAGTCGCAAAGCCAGTTGTACGAGATCTTCATGGGATCGATTTCAATTGAGGGGTCAAAATTAAGGAAAAGTAGCACATCCGGCCGTAGGCCGAAAACTCAATTTGAGATCTGAAAAAGAGCCAGGGCGTAGAGGTAAAAACGCAGGAGTCGAGCCAGACCGAAAAACAGAAAGCGAAACATGGGAAAGCGCACTACGCCGGCCACCAGCGATGCGATGGCATAGGGCATCGGGAACATGGCGGCCAGCAGCACAAAGAAGCCGCCCCATTTGTTCAGGAATTCAAATTGGGTCTTGAATTTGGTGTTGAGGTAGTGGTTTACCTTTTTGGTGTAGCTGATGCGGCGTCCGATGAGGTAGGCCGTGAATCCGCCCGCGTAGCTGATCATGGCCAGCACGGCGACCATGCGCATGGGATTGTCGAAGCTTCCCGCCCAGAGGATGAAGAAGTCGGGTGGAATCATACCGAGGATGGTCTCGCTAATGAAGAAAAGGACGAGCACACCACGCGTACTCATGCCGGAGAACAGGCCCGAAAAGAACTCACCTACATCGTCTACGTAGTGCTGAAAGGCTAATAGTGCCAGCGCAAAGGCCACCAGAATGCCTCCTAGCTTGATGCTATTTTTTCCGAGGAAGGTGTAGAATCCGCTGCGACGAAAGTAGACGTGGTAGATGGTCGACCGGTGCCACATGCGGTTGAGTCGATTCGTGAGTTTTTGACGCATGGTGCAAAATTACTCAGCTAATTCGGCTCCAGTGTAGTTTTTTGCGGTTTTTTCGTTTGAAAGTGGCCACGACTTTGGGGAATTCCGCTCCTTCGAGTTCGGAATCGCCCCTCAAGAGGTCTTCGGCGGCACGTCGCGCCAGGGCCATGATTTGTCCATCGCGGGCGACATCGGCGATCTGCAGGTCGAGCAATCCACTTTGCTGGGTTCCCATCATGTCGCCGGGCCCGCGCAGCTGCATATCGACTTCGGCTATTACGAATCCGTCCGTAGTCCGCACCATCGTCTCCAACCTCACGCGCGCATCGTTGCTGAGTTCTTCCTTGCTGAGCAGAATACAGTAGCTTTGATCGGCCCCGCGACCTACGCGTCCGCGCAATTGGTGCAATTGTGAGAGTCCGAACCGCTCGGCGCTTTGGATGATCATGACGGAGGCGTTGGGCACGTTCACACCTACTTCGATGACCGTGGTGGCGACCATGATCTGCGCCTGTCCGCTCACGAATCGCTGCATTTCGAATTCTTTGTCTTCGGCCTTCATTTGTCCGTGCACGATGGCCACGCGGTAATCGGGCAGCGGGAATTGCCGCACGATGCTCTCGTAACCGTCCATGAGGTCTTTGTAGTCGAGCTTCTCGGACTCTTTGATGAGCGGATAAACCACATAAACCTGTCGGCCCTTCTCGATCTCCGCCTTCATAAATTGGAATACGCCCATTCGGTTCGAGTCGAACCGATGCACGGTCTTCACCTCTTTGCGACCCGGCGGTAGTTCGTCGATCACCGACGAATCGAGATCGCCGTAGAGCGACATGGCCAAGGTACGGGGAATCGGGGTCGCGGTCATGACCAGCACGTGTGGGGGCAGCGCGCTTTTTTTCCACATTTTAGCGCGCTGGGCCACGCCAAAACGGTGCTGCTCATCGATCACTACTAGTCCGAGATTCTTAAACACCACCGGATCCTCGAGCAGGGCATGAGTCCCTACGATGAACAGCAGTTCACCGCTGGCCAGATCGGCCAGTATGGGTTTCCGTGCAGCGGTCTTCACCGATCCGGTCAATAGTTCTATGCGATGGCCCTGCGGGCCGATGAGTTCGTTGAGTCCCTGATAGTGCTGTTGGGCCAGGATCTCGGTCGGCGCCATTAAACAGGCCTGGTAACCATTGTCGAGGGCCATCAACATGGCCATGAGGGCCACGATCGTTTTTCCCGATCCCACGTCACCTTGGAGGAGTCGATTCATCTGGTGACCTGAGCCCACATCGCGCCGAATTTCTTTGAGTACCCGTTTCTGCGCTCCGGTGAGTTCGAACGGAAGTCCTTTTTCGTAGAACTCGTTAAATGCCGGACCGATCTTTTCGAAGGTATAGCTTCCGAGTTTTTGTTGCCGTAGGTTCTTTTGTTGAACGAGTCCGAGTTGAATGAAGAACAGCTCTTCGAACTTCAATCGAAAACGCGCCTTCTCGAGCTTTTCGAGGTCGCGTGGAAAATGAATGTTCAACAGAGCTTCTTCGAGGGGGATCAGGTGGTGTCGTTCGCGAAAGGCCGTATCGACCGTATCGCCAATTTGTCCTTTGATCTGCTGCCAAAGCGAATCTTGCAGTTTGTTGATCCCTTTGGAGTGCAGTCCCTTTTGGGTCAATTTTTCAGTACTGGGGTACACGGGTTGTAGAGCGGTTCTGATGGAACGCTCGTGGTCGGCCCATTTTTCGAGTTCGGGATGCGGAATGTTGTAACGGTTCTTGAAGGTTTTGGGCTTTCCGAAAACCACGTATCGTTCATTGATCTGCAAGCTGCTCTTGATCCATTTTCCGCCTTGAAACCAAACCAGGTCTATTTGTCCGGTCTCGTCTTCGAATCGAGCCACCAACCTTTTTTGTCGGCCGTGCCCAACTTCTTCTATTTGAACGATACGCCCAACTAGCTGAACCTCTGTCACATCCGACCGTAGGTCGCGAATCTTATGATACTGCGTTCGATCGATGTACCGAAAGGGAAAGAGGTAGAGCAGATCGCCCATGCGCTTTATGCCGAGCTCTGATTTCAGGAGCTCCCCACGCTGCGGTCCAACCCCTTTGAGGTATTCGATAGGGCTATATAAGATGTGCTGCTGCGCGGGCATGAGACAAACTTAAATATTCTTACTTTTCGGACATGGCGAAAAAGCGCGAGAAAAAGGTTATTGGTACGGTCGATACGATCGATTTTATCGGGCTGCAGTTGGATGATGTTCCCTGCAAGATCGATACCGGAGCTCAAACCTCGAGTCTGCATTGCTCGAATGTGCGGGTGATAGAAAAGGACGGACAGGAATTTCTGACCTTTCGCATGCTTGATCCGTCGCACGAACAGTACAACAAGAAAAAATTCGTCTTCGATAACTTTACCGAACGCAAGATTAAGAACAGCTTCGGTAGTTTTGAGTATCGCTATGTGATCAGGACCAAGGTTCGCTTGTTCGGACAAACCCTGACTTGTGAGTTTACCCTGGCCGATCGCGAGCGTATGCGCTACCCGGTATTACTGGGTAAAAAGTTACTCAAAGGGCGTTATGTGGTAGACGTGAGTCAGCGAAATTTGAACGCCAAATTCAAAAAAGCGACATAAATAGAAGAAAAGATTCATGAACATTGGCATTCTTTCGAGAGGACCAGAGTTTTATTCGGCCAAGCGATTGGTAGAGGCCGGACAGCAACGCGGCCACAACATGCAAGTGATCAACCACACCAAGTGCTACACGGTGATGGAAAAGGACTCTCCCAAAGTGTATATCGGGGATCACCCGATCGAAGCCTTGGATGCGGTTATTCCGCGGATCGGGGCATCTGTTACTTTTTACGGTAGTTCGATCATCAGGCAGTTCGAGATGCAAGGTGTATTTACCACTTGTTCCAGTTTGGCCTTGGTACGCTCACGCGATAAGCTTCGCAGTCTTCAGATCTTGACAAAGTCTGAAGTGGGTATTCCCAAAACGGCCTTTGCTCGTCATCCGGACGATGTGGATTACTTGATCAAACAAGTTGGAGGTACGCCACTGATCATCAAGCTGCTCGAAGGAACGCAAGGGCTGGGTGTGGTACTGGCCGAAACCCGTAAGGCGGCGAAGTCCGTAATGGAGGCATTCATGGGCATGGAGGCCAATATCTTGGTTCAGGAATTCATTGCCGAGGCGAAGGCGGCAGACATTCGAGCTTTCGTTGTGGACGGTAAGGTGATCGGGGCCATGAAGCGTCAAGGAAAAGAGGGAGAATTTAGATCGAATCTTCATCGCGGGGGTGGTTCGGAAGTTATAAAACTTTCGAGAGCTGAACGCGCAGCAGCCATTAAAGCCACTAAGGCCCTTGGACTGCGAATAGCTGGAGTCGACCTGCTTCAGAGTGCGCGTGGACCCTTGGTCATTGAAGTGAATTCTTCGCCCGGACTCAAGGGAATTGAGGAAACGACCAATATCGACGTCGCCGGAAAGATCATTGAGTACATTGAGCAGAACAGCGATACGACGTGGATGAAAAAAAAAGATAAGGTCGGTGTTTAAAATTCGGCCTTTGGCCGAGTCGGTTCGCTGGCGCGAGTTTGTTTGCCTTCGGCAAGTCAGTTTACCCACCGTAAAAATTTAGAACTGATTATCTTGCCTACAGCCAACATAAGAACTCAAAACTAAGAACTCCTTGAACCGTCTCCTCTCGTTTGTATTCATCCTGATCTCCTCACTTGTATTCGCCCAGGAATTCGACTCTACCCAAATCCCTGTAGAACGGGTGGTCGATTTTGAAACGCTGGACTTGATATTGGACATCAACCCTAAAAAAGGAAAGGTCGAGGGCCGTGCCGTATATACGTTCAAGCCTCTACGACCGAAGGTCGATTCAATTTTTGTGCACGCTCGCGATATGGAGATCGAGTCGGTGACCATTAACGGGGAAGAGGTGCGCGCCGAGCTGGGTGATGAAGGATTGAGCATATTCCCGCATCCGCCCGTTAAGGGCGAAACCGAAATGGCAATAGAGTACGTGGCTTACCCTACACGAGGGCTTTATTTCAACGGATGGGACGGGAATGGCCGAAAGCAGATATGGAGTCAAGGGCAGGGGATCAAGAATAGGCATTGGATACCGTGTTTCGACTTGCAGCACGACAAGGTCGTTACTTCGCTAGAGATCACTTTCGACAAGGATTTTGAGGTTATTAGCAACGGCAAGTTGGTCGAGAAGGAAGGGCGTGGCGGTAAGATTCGTTGGAAGTATGCCATGGAGCGGCCACAACCGACTTATTTGATCGCGCTGATCATCGGGGAGTACGATATCATGGAGCAGCGAAGTCCGTATGGAACCTCAGTACTCAACTACTATTATCCGGATCTTCCCGAGCAGGCTGAACCCACTTTTGTGGAGACCAATCAGCTACTCGCGTACCTCGAGGCGGAGATCGGAGTGGCTTATCCCTGGAGCGTTTATCGTCAGGCGCCAGTTGAGTATTTCCTGTACGGCGCCATGGAAAATACGACTGCCGTAGTGCTCAACGACCGGTATATGGTCGATTGGCGAGGCCGTATCGATGAGAATTACGTGTATGTGAACGCCCACGAAATGGCCCACCATTGGTTCGGCGATTTCCTTACTGCGCGTACCGGGCACGACCATTGGCTGCAAGAGGGCTTTGCCACTTATTACGGTGCATTGGGCGAGCGCGCCATGTTGGGAGACGAGGCAGACGAGTATCGTCGTTGGACCGATTACGGCTTGGTGACCACGCGTGAATCGAGCAATGTGTATCCTTTGCAGCACAACGCGGCTGGTTCTCTCATTCACTATCAAAAGGGTCGGTTGGTGCTCGACATGCTGCGCGATGAAGTAGGTGGGGCGGTGTTCCGCCGCGTGATCTCACAGTATGTGATCGAAAACGGGTACGGACTGGTCGATTCCGACGAGTTACTCGACGCCTTCAGCGATCATTCGGGCCGCTCCCTGGCGTGGTTTTGGGACCAGTGGGTTTATAATGCAGGGGTTCCCACCCTACGGGTGGATGTGGATACGTCGCGCTCCGAAGAAATGACGACATACGGCTTCACCCTCCGGCAGTTTCAACAAGATCGCGCGTATAGGTTCGGCTGGGATTGGGAAGTGGTACTTAAAGGAGGAGGGCGATTGACCGGCAGGGAATTCGTTACCGGTAAAGAGTACCGGTGGGAGTTGAATTTATCGGAAGGCCAGGAAATTGATTACGTTCTTTTTGACCCGGACGGAATCGTGCTGAAACAGTTCGTTCATCCTTATACGAGGGAGGAGTTGTTGGCTATATCAGCGGATACGGCACATTATTTTTCAAGGGCTCAAGCGATGAAGGAGTTAAGTCGGTTCCCAGGAGTAGGAAGTGCGGATGAGCTCTTGGCTACTCGACCCTTTGATGCCGGATTATCGAAACTGTGGGCGCGTAATTTGATCCACTACCCAAAAGCGGCCAAGACCGTGGGTAAACAGTGGCTTCAGAGTGACCGAACCGAACTCTACGAAACGGGTTGGTTTTTGCTTCAAGGCGATTATACCTCCTTGGACAGTGCATTCTTCGTTGAACTTGCGCGTACGGGTTCTCCGGACTTCGTTGAGACCATGGTAGACGATCTCTTTTTGGAGTATCGTGAGCAAGTTGATTACCTCTTCGATGACGAGTATGCAGGGGATAATGGCAATAATTTGGCCGTGCGCAGAACGATGTGGCGATACGTCTTGTACAAAGATGAAAAGGCGCTCGATCAACTTCTGCGATACGGTACGGATGAATACAATAGACAAACCCGTGAAGAGGCTTGGAAAGCTTTCAGGTCGATCGAGTTTAAAGACCCGCGATGGCGGAAACAACTCGAAGAAGCTTCAGGGCATTACAACTACCGCTTTCGAACTACTGCCAAGCGATACCTCCAGTATTTGCAGGACGTGAATTAGTGGGCCATGGCTCGGCCAAGGCTTTCTGAGTGCAGTTCTTTGTACTCATCGACCATACCGAAGTGCTTGTCATCCACTACGAATTTACCTTGTGTTACGTGACCGAGTAAGGTGAAGCGAATCTTCGCATCCATCAAGATGGAGATGAAGCTGTCTTCTTCATCGGGATCAACGCTTACAACGACTCTACTCTGGCTCTCGCCAAAGAGATATGCGTCCTCACGTATCTCACTATCCGTCAATACGTCGAATCCGAGGTCGTTCACGAAGGACGCTTCTGCCAGGGCAACGAATAAACCTCCTTCACTTACATCGTGTGCAGAATTCACAGTGCCCGCTTTGATCAACTTCTTCATGGCTTCCTGCATGGTGAATTCTTCATCGAGATCGAAGGCTGGCGCCGGGCTCTCTTTGATTCCGTGGTATTGAACCAAGTATTCAGAGCTCGCGATATCTTCTTTAGGATCACCGATCAGATAAATGAGGTCTCCTTTTTTCTGGAACCCTAGTGGGGTGATGTTCTTTTTATCCTGAACGATCCCCATCATTCCGATGGTTGGGGTGGGGAATACCGGAACGGTTTGGTCTCCGATAACGCTCTGATTATAAAAACTTACGTTTCCGCCCGTTACCGGAGTTTGGAATTTTGAGCAAGCAGCACTCATGCCCTTGATGGCACCCACGAATTGCCAATAAGCTTCGGGGTTGTACGGGTTACCAAAATTGAGGCAGTTCGTAATGGCGCTTGGCTCACCACCTGAGCATACGATATTACGAGCAGCTTCCGAAACGGCAATGGCCGTTCCAACTTCGGGATCGGCATGCACGTATCGCGAATTACAGTCTACTGTAAAGGCGAGCGCACGGTTGGTGTCTTTGATGTTCACAAGACCGGCATCGGTTGGGCCATTCGTGCTCATGTTGACGGTTCCTACCATTGAGTCATATTGCTCGTAGATCCATTTCTTAGAGGCGATGTTTGGAGAGGCCATGAGCTTCTTGGCAACCTTTACCAAGTCGCGTGGCTTTTTGACCTTGTTCATGTCGAATTTCTTGTACTCTTGGTAGTAAGCCGGTTCGCGATACTCGCGCTCATACTGCGGAGCACCACCGCCCAACACCAGGTGTTCGGCCGGAACTTCGGCTACGAGTTCGTCGTTCATGAAGTAGCGTACTTGACCGCCTTCAGTAACAACCCCGATCTCGGCACAATCGAGATCCCACTTTTCAAAGATCGATTCGACCTCTTTTTCGAATCCTTTTTTAACGACCACCAACATGCGCTCTTGAGATTCACTGAGTAGGATCTCCCACGACTGCATATTGTCTTGACGGGTAGGTACTTTGTCGAGCCAGAGGTCCATTCCGTGTTCTCCGGCAGCACTCATTTCACAGCTGGAACAAGTGATTCCGGCCGCTCCCATATCCTGCATTCCCACGATACAGTCGGTCTTTGCCAACTCCAATGTTGCTTCTAGCAATAGTTTCTCCTGGAAAGGGTCGCCAACCTGAACAGCTGGAAGGTCTTCGGCTGAGGCCTCGGTAATATCTTTGGAGGCGAATGCCGCCCCGTGAATTCCATCTTTTCCCGTCGCCGAGCCCACGATGTACACAGGGTTTCCGACTCCGGATGAAGTGGCGCTGATCATGTCACCTACGTTCATGATTCCGGCCGAAAAGGCATTGACCAATGGATTTTGATTGTAACTCTCATCGAAGTAAACTTCTCCGCCTACGATGGGAATACCGAAAGCATTTCCATAGTCACCGATACCTTTAGTAACTCCCTCGACCAGCCACTTTGTGCGTGCGTTCTCGAGGTTTCCGAAACGAAGTGAATTCAGCTGGGCGATCGGGCGAGCGCCCATGGTGAAAATATCTCGATTGATTCCACCGACCCCGGTAGCAGCTCCTTGATACGGCTCCAATGCAGAAGGGTGGTTGTGCGATTCGATCTTGAATGCACAAGCCAATCCATCGCCGATGTCGACCAGTCCGGCATTTTCCTCACCGGCTTGCACCAACATATGCGGACCTTCCTTTGGGAGTTTTTTGAGCCAGAGGATAGAGTTCTTGTATGAGCAGTGTTCGCTCCACATAACCGAGTAGACACTCAATTCCGTAAAATTGGGCACGCGTCCGAGACGCTCTTTGATGAGTTCGTACTCCGTTTCGAGCAATCCGAGGTTCCGGGCGTCTTCTAAGGTTGTGGGACGGGTGTTGGTATCGGTCATTTACAAGGAAATTTGCGGCAAAAATACCAAACATTGCACAGAGCATGAACCAAAAACGTTCTTTAGGTTATATTTAGGAACTGAATCGCTACAAAAACTACTTTCATGGAAATAAAGAGACTCTTTGATTTCCCATATCACGCCTTAGCTCATCATCCCAAGGGCGATTGCATTGCAAGCAAGGTGAACGGGAAATGGGTCAAGACCTCTACTCAAGAGTTCATTGATCAAGCCAACAAGATCAGTCGCGCGCTCTGGCGCATGGGATTGGGGCCGAACGATAAGATCGCGATGATATCCAATAACCGAACGGAATGGAACATCGTAGATATGGGAATTCTGCAAATCGGTGCGCAGGACGTGCCTATTTATCCGACAGCTTCAGAGACCGATTACAAGTTCATATTCAATGATGCCGGTATCAAGCTTTGCTTTGTCTCCGACCAAGAGCTTTACGAGAAAGTGATGCGCTGTAAACCCGAGATACCGAGCTTGGGAGAGGTGTATACCTTCGAGCAGGTGGAAGGAGCCAAGAACTGGTCCGAGGTGTTGGAATTAGGAGCTGATGATAGTAATCAAGCAGAGGTGAAAGCCCTCATGGACAAGGTCGAATGCGAAGATCTGGCCACCTTGATCT
>JAGWBA010000043.1 GCA_021296215.1 Flavobacteriales bacterium | reverse complement strand
CCCGTTAAAGAGGGGGATTCAATTTCAAGACCTATATTTAATCGTTAGTAAATAATCTTCTGGTCTTAAGCCTTAAGAAAAAAGGAGATTGGTTCGACACGTGTCGATCGGAAAAACCGGAGCGAGATAGTTAGTCAATATTTCGCTTGACGAACTCGAGTTCTTCTGCCGCATAACCATCCATCAAGAGGGCCCAATCAAATAAATCCCAACCACGAATTTGCTTTTTTCCGATACCGCGACGTTCAAGTTCGTTGCCTGCTGCTTCCAATAATGTGTCTGTGTTGTGCATTCTGCCTTTTTGAATTTGATGCAAAAGTCGCCATTCTGAAACGACTTTGATATAACTGCTTGTTTACCAAAGTGTAAAGTTACGAAATATATGCATGCATAGTAACAACGAAAGACAGGTCAAAATGTTTTAGATTTGCCTCAATAATCTGCTAATTTTTACGAATGAAAAACGCATACTTCAAAGGGATGTATCGATGGTCCGTCTGACTCCTAATGGCAGTAGTGGTGAGTTTGTCTTTTCAGAGTTGTTATCCTGAAGAGGTGAATAGCTATTCTGAGCTGGATCTCGTGTTCACAAATTACGATGAGGATTATGATTTTTCTGGAATCACGACCTATCATTTACCGGACACTGTAATTCCGATCCTCGACGAAAATGAGGACCCAAGCGATGTAAGCACTGTTCACGATAGTTACATCCTGCAGCAGATTCGCCAGCAACTCGATGAAGCCGGTTTGACTCATGTAGCTGATACATCAGCAGATTTCGACGTGGTGTTCATTGCCACTAAAATGAAAACGACCACCTTGGTGTATTGGTACGATTACTGGTACGGCTACTGGGGTTGGTACCCGGGTTATTATCCGGGCCAGGGCTGGGGTTACCCTTCTGTCTCCTCGTACACTACAGGTACATTGCACATTAGCATGTACGATCCCGATAACTTCGATCCAGACTCTGAGATCGTTCCGGTTGAGTGGAACGGGTTCGCCAACGATCTGTTGAATGTTACGGGAACACAAAATACGCCTTCGCGCATTTCAATTGCCCTAGAAAAGATGTTTAACGAATTCCCAAATGAATAAGACCATGAAGACATTAAAGGATTTATTTGTCGCTACGGCCTTAGTGCCGGGGATCAGTGCGCAGGGGCAATCGTACTCAGATGTTTGCTATACGGTCGGTATTCCAATGGGAGCTGCGTCCGACAAGATCGACAACGCGAGCTGGAGAAGTTTCGGTTTCGAGTGGGGCCAAGAATTGGAAGAAGATCGTTCGATCGGATTCGAGCTGGGTTGGCACGTGTACAGTAGCCAAGAAAAAACGCTCGCATTGAGTTGAATGATAACGGTACGGCCGTTCTTCAAGGAACCCGCCTTACGTATTATAACATTTTCCCAATGCAAGCGAATTATCGCTACTTCCTCGGGGAAGGGGATGTGCGTCCGTTTGCAGGGCTAGCCATGGGTACCACCTTTGTTTCGGAGCGTATCGATATGGGAATCTACTCTGTTACTTCGGACCGATTCCGATTCTCGGGAACTCCTGAAGTTGGTGCCGAGCACTGGGTACATTCGCGCATGAGGTTATTCGTAAGTGCGCGATACTTTTACGCCTTTGCCAACCGCAAAGACGATATCGATGCATTAGGAGACCCATTTAGCTCATTGATGTTCCGATTCGGAATTCGTTCTCGAATGTGATTTGATCAGATGGAAGCGCCAATGATTTGGCCGCTCACCCTCATAGTCTAAAGCTATTAGGCCCCACCACATAAGATGAGCCAAATAGGAAACTAACGCGCGCCGTGGCATACCCACGGCGCGTTGTATTTCGTTTAGTTGCAAGTTTTTCGTCCGCAGCATTTCGAGCACATGTTTTTCTTCGGGTTGCAGTTCGATCAAAGATCCGCGAGGACGTTCATCCTCTTGCCATTGCGCAATTTGTACGATATGAGCCTTCAGATTTCTATCGGCGTTCCGGAAATAAGCCCACCAACGTCCTTCCTTATCTTGCGCCTTGTGGACCTTCCGCCCGCGAGGGCGCACTTCGACTTCAAGAACTTCCACACCGTCGACTTCCCAACGATGGGCTTCAACTTCAACGGGAGGGTCGCAATACAAGTCGGCCGCCCCTTCGATGACATGCCATTCCTCAGACGTTCGCACACCGGCGATCTTACCGTTATCTTTGACGCCAACGAGCAACCGGCCGCCATCCGTGTTTGCGAAGGCTACCAAGGTAATAGCGATCTTATGGGCATCGTCAACGCGGAATTTGAAATCTTGCCGCTGATGTTCTCCCTCTTTGATCTTGGACTGAATGGGGTGCATATGCGACAGAAGAATTAAGTTTGTTCTATGACCACTTGGGCAGATCGAATTTTGAAGGCCAACGAGGGATTCGACCCTCAAAGTTGGGAATTACCCGCGGGAATTCGAGTGCTAAATCCATTCGAAGGTCCTGAATCGGATCGCATTCAAAACATTAACGAGGCCTTTTATAGAAAGTTCTATAACGACAACGCACCCAGAAAGCTGATTCTTGGCATTAACCCCGGTCGCTTGGGTGCAGGTGCTACCGGTGTTCCCTTTACCGATACGAAAAGAATGGAGGGGGTATGTGGAATATCCACAGGAGAAATGAACACTCATGAGCCGTCTTCGGTCTTTGTGTACGAAGTCATAGAGGCTTTCGGCGGCCCTAAAGCATTCTACAAAGAGGTTTTTATTCACTCCGTGTGCCCACTTGGTTTTGTGAAAGTGAAGGCTGACGGTGAGGAAGTCAATTACAATTACTACGACGATAAATCGCTGGAGATGGCGGTTACACCATATATAACCGAGTGGCTTAAAGAGCTTGCGAAATGGCCGGTAGATCTTGAACGAGTCTTTTGCCTCGGTAGTGGAAAGAATTTTAAATATTTGAAGAAATGGAACGAAGAGCACCGGCAATTTGGTGAAATAGTTCCCTTGGATCATCCGAGATACGTGATGCAGTATCGGGCAAAACGAAAACCCGAGTTCATCGATAAGTATCTTTCTAGATTAAAAGACCTCTAAATGGCAAAGAAGAAAGGGCGTAAATCGAATAGGGAAGCCAAACGATCAACTCCTAGGGATATCTTTGATCGAATAGGAAAATACGATTACTTGGCCTTTGCCTTGTTGGCTGTTGCCGTATGGGCGGTGTTCTCCGGGTCGAATGATCGTGAATTCGTGCATTGGGACGATAACGAATACGTGTTTGAGAATCAAATGGTCATGAGCGATGAAAGCGAGTGGTCCGATTTCTTCGACGCGGATCTCGTTGGGTTGATCTCGGTAGCGACCAGGGCAAAGGAGTGCTCTGAAGTGAATACAAGGGTCATCGTAGTGGCGAACTACCATCCCGTTACTATGCTGACCCTTCATTGGAACTGGCAAAGTGGCGACGGTGATTTCGGACCTTTTTATAGGACAAACCTGTGACTTCACCTTATAAACTCCCTGCTGGTTTATCTATTCATAGTTCGACTTTATCCGAGTAGATGGGTTGCGCTTTTTTCGGCTTTGCTCTTCGCTGTGCACCCATACCACGTTGAATCGGTCGCCTGGATGTCAGAATGAAAAGATGTCTTGTACACGGCTTTCTTTTTGCTCGGTTTGCTGGGCTACCAAGAGTACCTCAAGCGCCCAAAGCCGCTTTGGTATGGTTTGACTTTAGGAGCTATGCTGTTATCGTGTCTGTCGAAACCGGCGGCTGTGGTTTTTCCGATCGTAATGAGTCTGCTGGTATTGGTGAAGGACCGAAAGTTCATTTTCAAGAACTACCTTCATGCGATTCCGTTCTACGTTGTCGCGTTGATCTTCGGGCTCATCACCCCGGGCACTCAATCAGAAGCTATTAGCGATTCCGATTCGTTTACCTTTTTTGATCGACTAACTTTAGGGTTTTGGGCCAATGCCGTTATCTGTATCGATTCTTTGCCCCGGGATACCACTCTACGATGCACCCAATTCCATCCGAAATGAGATCGATTTTTTATGTGGGATGGAGTGTCATGCTCGCCTTTGTTGGGGTTTTAATCGCTAGCCGGCGCACTGGAAAAAAGTGAATCTTTTTTGGAGCTCTGTTTTACTTCTCCACGATCGTATTGGTTTTGCAATTCTTGGGCGTTGGATCTGCGATCATAGCGGAGCGGTATACCTATTTGCCATACGTAGGGCTGTCGATCGCACTGTTTGTTACCCTAAATCAGTGGCTCAAAGAGGGTGATGGGGTCCTCAAAGGGAAAGGGTTGTTGGTTACGTCGCTGCTTTCCATCGCCATGGTAACTTTTGGAAGCATGAGCCATGCTCAATCTCAAAAATGGGTGAATAGCGATCTGCTTTGGTCACAAATGATCGAAAAATACCCCAATGCTTACCTTGGATATAAGAGTAGGGGGTATTACTACAGTGTTTTGGCCAAGGACCGCAACGACGCCGACCTATATCGTAGAGCCATTGCAGATTACGACAAGGCCATTCCGAGGTCCGACAAAGCCGGTGTGCTTTCTGAGCTCCACACGATTCGCGGGTATGCCTTGTTCGCCCTTGGTCGTGATGAAGAAGCGGTACTAGCTTACGATAAAGCCCTAGAGCCGGAACAGGACAATGATCAGGCTCGATCGAACAGGGGAGTGGCGTTGGTTCGATTAAAACGATACGAAGAGGCTTTTCTCGAATTGAATGCTACGGCCGACAACCCGGAGTACAGAGCCCATACGCTAAAAGCTAGGAGTGTTGCCTATTTCTATACTCGTCAATATGAAATGAGCATCGCAGGTGTCGATGAGTACTTAAAATTGAATCCGACCGAGTACGACATGATGAATCAGAAGGCCGTTTCACTGCTCAATTTGGGACGGTATCAACAGGCAGTAGAGACACTTTCTACTGCTATACAGTTGGCGGGCAATTCACATCCTTCGATCAAGCAATTCTATAAAAACAGGGCTCTGGCTTATGAACTCATGGGAAATAATGAGCAGGCCGCGGCCGACCGTCGAATGGCCCAGTGATCACGTGTCGTTTCCGGAATCGACGGACACCGAACGATGGGCATCATCTTGCCGCAAGGCAATAAGCACATCTCCTTTGGTAATGATGGTTTCCGCGTTATTCACGATTTCGTAGCGGCCCGATTCTTTCCGAATAAAGACGGGTAGCTGGCGATTTCGCTCCTTCTTTAATAGCGATTCGAATTGTTCTTGCGAATCGAGCGGTTGCTCGCTCCATTTCGGATTGGTTCGGATAAGTGACGCCAGATAGAGGTAGTCCGACTTTTGCGCGAACAGGAGGTTGTGCTCTGCCTCAAAATCCTCTAGTTCGGTTTCGCGACGCGAGGGAATACGGTACACGTGGCTTTCGCCAAACTCTTCTTCGTACCGTTGCATGGCGAGCTGATTGATCTCTGAATTCGAGGTCATTGCCAACAACCTCCCAACTTGTGTTAAGTCCATTTCGTCCCTTACGCCGCTGGCCAGCACATCGCCCTGAAAGGTATCGAGCCCTTCGCTGCGCGCCTTGTTGATGTTGTTTTCGCTCACATCGGCCACAAGTACCGATACGCCATTTTGTTGCAAGTACCGCGCAAAGAATCGCGGCACATCGCTGGCACCAACGATGAGCATTCCGACCGGATCTGCTCGTTCGACTTTGAGCAAACGGGCCACGAACTTAGCGCTCGAGCCTTGCAGAACCACAGTACCCACGATCATGAGGAAAGTGAGTGGCAAAATGAATTCGGCTTGTTGGCGAATGATTGGGTTAGGAGCATTCGCGATCAACTGAATCGAAAAGAGAGAAGCAACTGCGGCTGCTACGATTCCCTTGGGACCGATCCAACTGAGGAATACCCGCTCGTTCCATTTCAGCGACGACCCCAGGGTCGACAAGAAAACGATGAGTGGCCTGATCACCAGTACCACCAAGCCAAAGAGTGCTACACTTTCCCAACCGAGTTTCTGGATCTGCTCCATGTTGATCCGCGAGCTCAATAAAATAAACAGGACCGAAATCAGGATCAGGCTTACATCCTCTTTGAACGAAAGGATCTTCTTTAAGTCTGGCACATTCATGTTGGCGAGCATGATTCCCATGAAGGTAGCGCCCATTAGCCCGGCTTCTTTTTGCACCATTTCCGATGCGGTGAAAGCAAAGATCACCAAACCGAGGGTGAAGACGTTTTTCAAGTACTCGGGAAGTCGATTGCGTCTTAACGTCCAGCGGAGGAACAGCGCAGCAAGGCCACCTACAAAGATCCCACTGGCAATGGTGATCACGAATTCCTGCATGGCCTCGGCGGTGATCTCCTCACCGAAATGCCCGGTCTGGATGAATTCGTATACCAACACCGCGATCAAAGCGCCAAGGGGATCGATCAGGATACCTTCCCATTTCAGAATGGTATTGATTTGTTGATTTGGCCGTACGTTGCGCAGTATGGGCATAATGACCGTTGGACCACTTACGATGATCAAGGCTCCGAACAAGGCCGCTATGCCCCAATCGGCTCCGAGTAAGTAGTGCGCTCCCAAGGCTCCTCCAATCAAGGTGATGATGGGCCCAAAGATCAAGAGGTTTCGAACCGTTCCCGCCTGATCGCGAATTTCGCTGAGCTTCAGTGTGAGTCCCCCTTCGAAAAGAATGACCCCTACCGAAATGCTGACGAAAGAGAATAAAAGGTCGCCCGAAAAAATAGCATCCCCATCGAGCAATTTAGACCCGTCTGGCGTAAATAAACTGGCAATGGGTCCAACGGCCAATCCTATTACGATCAGTGGTAAAATAGCGGGTTGTTTCACGCGCCAAGCCAACCATTGGGCAAAGACCCCCAGGATCAATATACTGGCCAATTCGAGCATTCCTTCCATACCGGATAAGATAGTAAGTTTAATGAAGTAAAGGCCAAATAGACACCCAGGGTTCACGCTCAAGGCCCAATTGCCATATCAACGTCACCCCAATGAGCACTACATATAGGTATCCGCGAACGAAGCGCTTGAGTACGCTGCGATTCGGGTGAAATCCCAGCCGGTCCAGTACGTCGGAGTAAAAGGTCTCGTCCTTTTTTTCCTCCAGATTGTGCCCGTCGTTCATCAGGCAACGACCAAACACGGCGAATTGCAGGATCACGATCCCATACGCCAACACCACCAGCTGCCAGTCGAACATAAAGGGAATAAAGTAGGCGCCCACCGTCAGTACTAAGTGTACGCTAAACCAAAGGAGCGAGGTGCCTTTCATTCCGCTAATTTAATACCTTAGAAAAAAACATCACGTGGATCAGATCTTTCAAGAAGAGGTTGCCCTCAAATATCGACTGTTCAATTCTATTTTTCTCACCTTACCCTTCGCGGGAATCAGCGATACAGGGCATCTTTTGCCACTCCTACACGATTCTTGTGATCGGGGCCTCGCGGCCCGATTGACACCTGCCGAGATCCTAGAGAACTTCTTCGCGGAGCACGGCTCCCAATTGACTGAAGAGCAACAAATTACCTTGCTCTTTAGGTTCGTTCAGTACATCGAGCGGCAGGTCGTACTCTTTGATGCGCTTGAGGATTCGGCATATGAAAAAATCCACGGGGTAGCCGATCAGTATTCCCTAGCCGCACTTTTCAAGGAGCGCACTAATCCGACCGAACAGTGCCAACTACGCGCTTACATGAACCAATACGGCGTTCGTGTAGTCCTTACGGCGCACCCAACTCAGTTTTACCCCGGACGTGTACTTTCCATTATCACGGACCTCGAAAAAGCGATACGCACCAACAGCCTTAACGAGGTTGAAGAATTACTCCGACAGCTGGGCCGGACGCCTTTTTACAACCGCGAGAGACCTACCCCTTTCGAAGAGGCCATATCGCTTATCTGGTACCTTGAAAACGTTTTCTATCACAGTATCGGAGAGCTGCTCACCGAGATCTCCCATCAATTGGGTTACGGATTCACGAATAGCCGCCTGCTGCAATTGGGCTTTTGGCCCGGGGGCGACCGCGATGGGAATCCGTTCGTAGACGCCGAGACTACCCGCCAAACTGGTGCTCACCTTCGTAAAGCGGTACTTCGGTCTTACTTGAACCACCTGCATCGACTCAAACGCCGACTCACTTTCCCTGAAACCGAAGAGCGCATTCGCGAACTGGAACGCACCCTCGAAGCCATGATCCAAGGTGAAGAGGGAATCTCCGTAGAGGAATTCACCACGCGTATCGAAACCCTTCGCGATATCCTCAACGAGAAATACGACGGCCTCTTTGCCGACCGCGTCGATGACCTGCTGCGGCGAATTCGTGCTTTCGGCTTTTATTTCGCATCGCTCGATCTGCGGCAAGACAGCCGAGTGCATCACACCGTGGTACTCGATATTCTTAGTGCCTGCGGCACGATGAACGACTACGAGGCCTTGGGTGAAATGGAAGCCATGGACTTTTTGCTTTCCACTCCGCTCAGCTTCGATGAATCGGATTTAGACGATATGACCCGTAGGACCTTGGAATCGATCCGGGTGATGAAGGAACTGCAAGAGCAAAACGGTGTAGCAGCAGCACACCGATACATCATTTCGAATACACAGTCGGCCTTGAATTTGGCCGAATTAATGTTCCTTTTCAGAGTTGCGGGCTACGAGGGCACCGAAATACCGGTCGACTGGGTCCCATTGTTCGAGACCGTGGACGATCTGCAGAAGGCGCCCGAAATAATGAACCGCTTATGGGACTGGAAACCATGGGTCGAGCACACATCCGCCCGAAAGGGCGTACAACCGATCATGCTTGGGTTTAGCGACGGAACCAAGGACGGTGGCTACCTCATGGCGAATTGGGGAATTTACCGCGCTAAGGAAGAGCTTACCACCGCCGCACGCGATCGCGGTTATACGCTGGTGTTTTTCGACGGTAGGGGAGGTCCGCCCGCGAGAGGAGGTGGTAAAACACATCAGTTTTACGCAAGTCTGGGGAATACCGTGGAGAATAAGGAGATCCATCTGACCATTCAAGGCCAGACCATCAGCTCGAATTTTGGAACGGTCCAGGCGGCCAAACACAACTTAGGGCAATTGCTTACGGCCGGAGTCAGAAGTAAAATCACCGCTGAGGGACCCGGTATCTGGAGCGAAGAGAATAGAAGTGTGATGGAGGAGCTCAGCGATCGATCGTACCGCGCTTATCTCGATCTAAAGAACCACCCTGATTTCCTGGACTACCTATCTGAAATGACGGTACTAAAGTACTATGGAGCTACCAATATCGGTTCGCGACCAAGTAAGCGGAAGTCTGATAATAATCTGAATTTGAACGATCTACGAGCTATTCCGTACGTGGGGTCTTGGAGCCAAATGAAACAGAACGTTCCCGGATTTTATGGGCTCGGAACGGTGTTCGAAGGTATGAAAGAAGCGGGCCGACTAGCCGAAGTGCGCGACTTGTACCATCAAGTTCCTTTCTTTCGCGCCTTGTTGAACAACGCCATGCAATCGCTGACCAAAGCGAATTACCCACTGTCTTCTTACATCGCTAACGACGCTAAGTACGGTGCGTTTTGGAAGAATCTCGAAGCGGAGTATTTAAGAACCGGGGAGCTGTTGTTGGACTTGACCAATATGAACGACCTCATGGACGACGCCCCGTTAGGGCGAGCGAGTATACGTTTGCGCGAAGAGATCATAACTCCGCTGTTGGTTATTCAGCAGGCGGCGTTGCTGAAGCTTAGGAATGGGGAAGGAGCAAACCGAGAAGCGTGGGAAAAGCTTGTGATTCGCTGTTTCTTCGGAAATATCAATGCCACTCGAAACGCCGCATAGGTATAAAAAAAAGCCGCCCCCAATGGGAGCGGCTGTAAATCCTATATGAAAAAGAACGGCGTCTTAGTAGCGAGGACGCTGCGGACGACGCTCGCGCTCTTCTGCTTTATTCACACGGATGTTTCGACCTTGAATCTCATAGTCGTTAAGACCTTCGATGGCCGAATTCGCATCGGAGTCATTGGGCATTTCAACAAAACCAAATCCGCGTGAGCGACCGGTTTCGCGATCCATAATGATTTTAGCCGAAGCTACTTCCCCATATTCCTCGAACATGCCACGAAAATCGGACTCGTCTAAACGGAAAGGAAGATTTCCTACAAAAATATTCATAATAAAAAGACAAAAATTAAACGCCTCAAAGGTAGGCTTTTATAGAAGGCACCCGACAAAGTTTGAGGTTTGGTAGGTAACGAATGTGTTATTATCAGCGCATTTTAAGGTTAAGGATATTAATCCTATACCTTTGTACCATGCGAAAAATCCTTGTCTTTCTACTTGTTTTCTGCGCCAGTACTGGGCTGCGGGCTCAAGACGTGAACCCATCGGCGTGGACACTTTACAACGGTCGATACGATCTCAATGAGCGATGGTTTTTGAATTCGGAGCTGCATTTTCGCTTCACTGATGGTGCTTTGACCTTTCAACAGTTCCTTTTTCGACCACAAGTGAGCTATGTTTTAAACCCAAATTTCACTTTTTCAGGGGGTTACACCTACATTCATACCTATCCTTATGGTGAATATCCCTTACCTAATGATATTGGCGAAAACAACATTTGGGAAGAGGTGATGATACATCACCCGCTGGGCTCACTCAAGATGTCGCATCGTATTCGCATGGAACACCGCTGGATCGAGCATCCCGTAGTTTCGGGTACGGGCTCCATCAATGGTTCAAATCCGGGCTATAGTTTTGGAAATCGCTTTAGGTATCGGTTGATCTTGGAGTACCGCTGGAAAGATTCGCCCTGGGCCGTCATGGCCTACGATGAATTGTTCTTTTCGACCAATGAATATCTGGTGCCACAAGGATTAAATCAAAATTGGCTTTACCTGAGCGCTAAGTACAAGCTCAACGATCGTTGGGTTATTCAAACCGGTTGGCAACAACAGTACTTAGAGTTAGCCAATGGCACTACTCAACAAAATCCTACTTGGCTTACGGCCGTTCACTATCATTTACCGGCGCGGCCTTGAAGTCGCGAATTCGGTATCGGAAGGTCAGCATGACGTATCGCTGCAGCACTTCCGTTACACGGTCCTCATAGTACGCGTCGCTTACTGTCCTCGCAATGCTCGTGTTTTGGCCGAGAATATCGTACACACTGAGTTGTAGCTCCCCCTGATTCTGATCGAAGAGCTTTAGTCCGGCACTGGCTCCCCACAAAATGAACTGACCGTCGAAACCTTCGGTCAAACCAGCGTACAGCTGGTGACTTAACTCAGTCCGCAACACCAGTTTGGAGGTCGGTTGATAGTACGCCTTGAGTTTGGTGTTCTGCGACCAATACTGATCGTTTAGCCGAGTATTCAGGGTGTTGCTCACATCGTTGAACGAAGTGGTACTGGTGATGGTGAAGTCGACCCGCTCGCTTATGCTACTGGTCAAGGCCAAAGTTGCTTCGGCTGCCGTACTCCTCGCGAGGTTCAGTTCTCCGTCGATCAAACCGGGAGTTTGCGCCCAGTTGAGTCCTAAGCTCCAGTTGAAATTCGACTTCAACGCCGCCAGGGGCATTCCGTGCGTGTACAAGCCGCGAAGCGTGAATCGATCATCGAGATTCTCAGCAGTTACCAATTGAGTTCCACGCGCCAGGAATATCCCGTTCGACAATAGGGTGTCCTTGTTGGCGTACAAGGTGCTGTTTCCAACGTAATCGTTCACCGCCGATGCGCTAAAGAGCCAATACGACACCGTGTTCTTTTCTTCACTGTTAATATTCCATCGCATGCTTAAGCTATGCGTATACTGCTGGTTGAGATCGGGGTTTCCGACCGATAATTGAATCGGGTTCGAGTTATCCACCACATTCTGAAGCTGCGAAATACTGGGAGCAGAAGTATTTGCACGATAGATTAACCTCAGCGTATTGTTTCGATCCTTTCGATATCTCCACATGGCAAATGGAACGAATGCAGAAAACTCTTTTTTGAGGCGGCCTACGGCCGGAAAAGTTTGTTCGCCTTCCAGTCCGGCCAGTTGGTAGTTTAGGGACACAATAAAGAAATGACGACGCTCGCGCATCATGAACCCCGCACCAACTTCATCCTGAACATATCGACTATCGAAAACATTGCTCAACGAGATGTCGAGTAGGGAGTAGTCATCGCTAAAATCGGAGTAGTTGTAGGTCTTTTTATCGCTGTCGCTGTATTCCACTGAGTGGGTGGCGTTGAATTGCAGCATGATCCCGCTACTTCCCAAGGGTTCTGTATATCGCAAGTTCACGTTCCACGAAGCTTCGGCCTCTTCCAGCCAATTCTGCTGATCGAGCGAATCTAGAATATTGGTGAGTTCGTAAACGGTGTAGGTATTGAGCTTACTTTCTCCGGATGTGGGTTTGTAGCTCTGTCTTGAAGATAGCATGATCGATCTTCCTTGCTTTTTGAAACGACGGCGATATAACAAGAAATTCTGAATACTCAGCGATTCGTAGTTCGATACGAAGTCATTGCTCGTACTGTTGATTTCCGTATCGGCCGTGTACGTTCGACCGTCGAGCTCGCTGAAACCGTCGTTTTGCTGAATGGTGATCGACGGATTAATCAACACAAAATCGTTCGTTTCGCGCCCCCCGTACTCGATCCGCGCATTGAATCGGTGATTGATATTTGTGCTTTCGGCTACGCTTTGCTCTTCATACACCTGACCTGAATCGTTCGGCAATACATAAATACGGCGCAAATCCGTGTTGTTGGAGTTTTCGGACCGATTAAAGAAATAGCTCAAGGTACCTTTCCAATGCTCGCCCCATTCGTCGCTAAAGTTAATGGCAATAGCGTTCGTTTTAGTGATTCCGCCTTGCTGCGGAACGGAGAAATCGTTTGAGCCGCCACGGGCTCCGCCTCCGGGAGGACCTCTGCGGTCGCTATTCGCTATTCCGGCCAGATCTTCTTCGTTGAAGTTCTGATTGTTGATGTTGTTGCTCTGCGCAACGACCGTTAGTCGCTGATCCTCGTTGAACCAATTCACTACACCGCCGGCCTGGTAGCGGTCATCGGACCCATAACCCGCGTAAACATTCCCGAAAGCTCCGTTTCGGTATTCCTTGCGAGTTACGATGTTCATGGTCTTGGTGGTGTTTCCATCGTCGAATCCGGTGGCTTGACTTTGCTCGCTTTGCTGATCAAAGACCTCGATCTTCTTCACCATCTCGGCCGGAATATTCTTCAGTGCGGCATTGGGGTCGTTTCCGAAGAATGGTCGGCTGTCGACCAACACTTTTTGAACGGTCTCACCCTGAGCCTGCACTTGGCCATCTTTTACGACCACACCGGGCATTTTTTCGACCAGGTCTTGTGCGTTCGCGTCCGGGTTGGTTTTATACGCATCGGCGTTGTAGGCTACCGTATCGCCCTGTTGTCGGGCTCGCAGAATCTCATCGACCACGTTTACTTGTTCCAGTTCCTCCGAAATCGGAGTAAGGGCAATGACCAAGGTGTCTGATCCGTGGACCTCAAGGCTGCGCGTGTCGATCTTGTAACCGACAAAGGTCGTTTCGAACCGATAAAGGCCATCGGGCAACTGAAGAACTATGAGCCCGGCTGAATTAGAGGCGCGACCTAAAAGTGGTAACTCTTGATCCGCGTTGAATACCAGGGTATTAGCCCCTGTAAGCGGAGTTTGATCCGTAGCGCCGACAATGCGCAACACCACGTCGTAGTTGGCTTGGGCCACCGCAGTTCCCCATCCCGCCGTTAAGGCGGTAATCCAGATTAAAAGTTTCTTCATAATCGATCAGATGTCCGCGCCGCCCAGTGGTTTAATCGAAGCACTGCAAAAGGGTCCAATCGCCGTGAACTTCAGTAACGCCGTATATTCCGAGGGTATCGCCTACGGCGAGATTTGCGGGATCGCGGAAATCCATGAATTCGTCCTGATTATAGCGTATGTGGTCGAGGATCAGGTAGTCGGGCCGGGTATCACTGAGGAACTGCAGCAGGCCTTCGTAGGTGTCGCTGTAGTCGGGATAATTGCGTACCCAGAACTTGAATGCCTTGAAACTGCGGATCTCGTAATTTTCCTCGATACCGTTGAACAGCAAGCCGGTTGGCCCCAAAATGCTGGAATCTTCTGGAATGCTAGCCATCATTTCAGCGGTGCGGGCTTTTGTGTCGACCCTGCGACTGATCAGGTTGAACGAGTAGATCGAATTGGTCACGATGAATCCGACCAGAAAGAAGAGGGTAGCGTACTTGAGCTTTGCATTGAACGTCGGCCACCGTCCAAGGTGAACGGCAATTATTATGGCGATATAGGGGAGGTAGAGGATGTAGTATATCGGCGTTTGTCGAGTCAAAGCTCCAAGAACGAGGATCGTGAATAAGAAATAGCGGAGCAGTGTCGTCGCCTTTTGTTTCAGCGTCTTCCACGACCCGATTAGTGCTATGAGTAGGAGTAGGGAAGTGCTTACCTCACGGGCCGAATGAAAAAATCGCAAGTGTTCGCTCAGCATCTTTACGATGGGGCTATACCAATGCCAGTCGGACTCGCTGAGGTTAGGGTTTTCGAGGTATTGGGTAAGAAAAGCTTCGAGATCACCCGGGCCTAGGAGATTGTGAAAGTACAATGAACCAATGGCCAATCCGATGACCCCATAGATGAGAGAGGGGCCGAATTTGCGATAGCTCAATAGTAGAAGTCCGCCCGCACCTGCATAGGCGGCGCCATTTAAGTGGGTAAAAATGGACAATCCGGCCGCGAGGCCGCCCAGCAATAAAAACTTCTTCTGATCGGTATGCAGATATCTTTCGAGCATCCGGAAATTCAGGAATCCGAAGGTCATGAGCATGGTTTCGGGTCGGTAGCGATAGGCTGCCGTTAAGAACATCGCCTGGAAGAAGAGCACTGCGAGAACCCATGCTGAAGCGCGTGGGAATTCGGCAAATTCGATTTTTGAATAGCGCGTAATTATGAGAGCCAGTACTGCGGCAAAGAAGAGGGGGATCATGCGTAACGCGGTCAATGACCAACCTGCGATATCGATCATTCCGGCTCCCAACAGCACAAAAGCCTTGTGGGTGGAATACTGAATAGTGTGCCAGCCATTTGGAAGGCCGTAGTGCAGGACTGACCGGTAGTAGCCTAGCTTATGCCACCAGTAGGCATGTTCGGCGAGCATGGATTCATCGTGGTCTATCCATCGAAATGGAATAGATATGGCAAAGATCAGCAAAGCCAATATGGAAAATAGCGAAACCCATCTATTCAAATCGAAGTTCATTGGAACGTCTTTTTGATCACTTCGGCTATGCGGGTCGGGGTTTCTGGCGGGAGCTCGTAGAAAAGGGGAAGGCGGACCAGGCAATCGGTAAACCTATCGCTGTTGGGGAGGGATCGACCGTCGTGCTTTTCTTTGAAGTAAGGACTTTTTTCCAGGGACAGGTAATGGAATACTGCTTGAATCTTTTCGGCCTTTAAGGCGGCGATGAATTGGTCGCGCCATTCCAACGATGGTGCTACCAGGTAGTACATATGCGCGTTATTCGTAGCGTGTTCCGGAATCTTCGGAACTTCGAATCCGAAGGTCTCCGCGATGGGAGAAAGCGCCTTGTGGTAATTGTTCCAATGCTCTTTGCGTTGATCTTGAATATTGTCGAGGTGCTCGAGTTGGGCATACAAAACGGCAGCGATGATATCGGATGGTAAGAACGAAGAGCCAATGTCTACCCAGTTGTACTTATCGACTTCACCTCTGAAGAATGCACTTCTGTTAGTTCCTTTTTCGCGAATGATCTCGGCTCGCTTGACCATACTAGGATCATTGATCACGAGCATTCCACCTTCGCCGGACATGATGTTCTTGGTTTCGTGAAAGCTGAAAGTGGCAAATTCGCCGAAGGAACCTAAGGACTTGTTTTTATAGAAACTATCGACTGCTTGAGCTGCGTCTTCGACCAAAAAGAGATCGTGTTTCTCGCACAGCTCAACGATTCGGTCCATATCACACGCCATGCCGGCGTAGTGAACGATGACTACTGCTTTGGTATTGTGGGTGATCAAGTGCTCTATGGAATCGGGATCGATGTTCGGGTGATCGGGTAGTGAATCGGCAAAAACGAGTTTTGCGCCACGAAGGGCAAAGGCGTTAGCCGTACTCACGAAAGTATAAGAGGGAAGAATGACCTCGTCACCGGGCTCAAGCCCCATTAGAATCGCACTCATTTCCAGTGCATCGGTACAGCTTGTGGTAAGCAAGCATTTTCCGAAGCCATACCTTTCCTCGAACCAACTTTGAGACCTTGCCGTATAGGCTCCGTCGCCACTGATTTTACCGTTGCGCACGGCCTCCTCGATGTAAGCGGTCTCCAGTCCGGTGAAGTAAGGTTTGTTGAATGGTATGCGATCCATAGTCGTTGGCTGAGTCGCAAAAATACCAAAAAAAGCCCCTCCATAAGCGGGGCCAATCCTAAACCAAAAACCTCTGAATCACGCTTCCGTTGTCGTCGGAAGCAGTTCTTTCTCAATTACCTCTTCAAGCACATTCTCCGGGAGTGCTCCAGGTTGGATCATAGGTTGCTTGCCAACCGGAATGAACAACATCGTTGGAATACTTCGGATTCCGAACACCTGAGATAACTCCATTTCACTCTCGGTATCGACCTTGTAGATCACAAGATCATCACCGTATTTATCACTCAATTTTTCGAGGATCGGGGCGATCATTTTACATGGCTGGCACCAATCTGCATAAAAATCGATAATAGCAGGCTTATCGCCCTTAAAGACCCATTCTTTGCTCGTTGTATAGTCGAAGACTTTATCTTTAAAGTCTTGAGTTGTCATTTGTACAGTAGGCATAACGTTGAATTTGAATTCTGTACAAAGGTCGGGCTTTTTTTCGGCTTGGGTCGGTGATAAAAGTCGCATAGATGACAGATTGTGTATTTAGTACACTTAGTCGTATATTTGTGGAACTCTACACTTTATTATCGCCATGAAAAAACTACTCTTCCTCCTCGGTGTTTTTTGCACACTTCCCACTATCGCTCAGGTCGTTCAAGTTGATCCGCCTTTTCCAACGCAAAACGATACCGTAACGATCACATTCAATGCCGCCGAGGGTAACGGCGCCCTGGTCGGCGTAGTTCCGGTTTATGCCCATGCCGGATTGATTACGAATAACTCCACCGGGCCAACCGATTGGCAACACGTTCAAGGCAATTGGGGCACCGCTGATCCGAACGTTCTTATGACGTACCAGGGGAATGACTTACACCAAATGACCTATCATATTCCTACTTTTTACGGTTTTCCTTCCGGTACTCAGGTGCAAGAGCTCGCTTTTGTTTTTCGCGACCAATCCGGGAACATTGTAGGGCGCGACTTCGATGGGAGCGATATCTATTACCCCGTTTATCCTGCAAATAGCGGACTGGTCGGCGGTTTTTTGGCACCGCCGTTTAACCAGGTAGTGGATCCGGGTGACTCGATCCGCTTTTACGCGGGCAGCAATGAACCGGCTACACTTACACTCTACGATAACGGCGTTCAGATCGCTCAGGAAACCTCCGCTACGTCCATTGAGTATTGGCATACTTTAAATGCAACGGGAGGTCACTTGATTGAATTTGTCGCTGATAATGGGTCGCAAATCGAACGCGACTCCATTGGCGTGGTGGTTACTCCTCCGGTTCAAATCGTGCCTACTCCACCAGGGCTGGTCGATGGAGTGAATTACATCAATGATTCAACAGTCATTCTGCAGTTGTACGCGCCCTTCAAGGACAATATATTCGCGATTGGTGATTTTAACGATTGGTTCCCTCGTACACAGGACTTTATGAAAAAAGACCCCGGCGGTGCTCGATGGTGGGTTCAAATTGACAGTTTAACGCCAGGCGAGGTCTATGCCTTTCAATATATGGTCGATGGAGGAAGAACCTATGCGGACCCTTATAGCGAGGTAGTGCTGGACCCGTTTAACGATCAGTATATCCCGGCCAGCGTTTACCCCGATCTGCCCCCGTACCCGTATGGTCAAACCAATGGTATCGCCAGTTTGATGTTTCCCGGTAAAACTCCTTACAGTTGGCAGAACACAGCGAGCTATACCCCTCCCGATAAATCCAAGTTGAACATCTACGAATTACTTATTCGCGATTTCGCCGACGAGCACAGCTATCAAGTCTTGATCGACACACTCGACTATATCCAAAACTTGGGGATCAACGCCATTGAATTGATGCCGAACAGCGAATTCGAGGGTAATGAGAGTTGGGGCTATAACCCTAGTTTTCATATGGCACTAGATAAATACTACGGTACCATCGATGCATATAAAGCCTTTATCGACTCTTGCCATGGTAGAGGCATCGCGGTTATTATGGATTTTGTCTTTAACCATTCCTTTGGTCAAAGCCCCATGGCACAGATGTATTGGGATGATATCAATAATAAACCCGCGGCCAACAATCCTTGGTACAATTCGGATTGCCCACACCCACCGTATTGTTGGGGGAATGACTTTGACCACACCGCTCAGGCCACCAAAGACTTCATTGATCGAGTGAATACCTATTGGTTTTCGAAGAGTTCAAAATTGATGGAGTTCGCTACGATTTTACCAAAGGGTTCACCAACACCGGGGATGCTGGGTACGATAACACCCGTATTCAACTGCTCAAGCGCATGGCCGATACAATATGGGCCGTGAATCCGAACGCGTACATTATATTGGAGCATTGGGCCGACAACGGCGAAGAAACGCAACTCAGTGATTACGGTATGATGCTATGGGGTCAGGCCACGCACGCCTATCAGGAAGGTGCTATGGGCTGGGTGAGCACCAGCAACTTCAACAACGCGGTTTATAAATTCCGCGGTTGGAACGATCCCCACCTCGTGACCTTTCCGGAGTCGCACGACGAGGAACGCATTATGTACAAAACCCTTGCCTTTGGGAATACCAATAATCCCGATCACAATGTACAAGACCTCGATGTCGCCTTGCAGCGAACGACGTTATCTCAAGTGTTCGGTTTGGCGCATCCCGGGCCTAAAATGATGTGGATGTTCGGAGAACTAGGGTATGATGTAAGCATTGATGACCCTTGTCGAATTTGCAATAAGCCGATTTTGTGAGAATACTACGAAGAGCCGAGTCGTAAGGCCGTTTATAACAACATCGCCGCGCTAATGAAGCTTCGAAATGAGCAGGCGATCATGCACATCGATAGCTTTGATTATAACTTCAACGGAGCGGTAAAGAAGTTGCACTTACACGGCACAACCATGAACGGAGTGCTTCTTGGCAATTTTGCCGTGACCGCGTCGACCACTAATCCACAGTTCCAACATACCGGAACTTGGTACGAGTATTTTACGGGCGACAGTATCTTCGTAACCGATTTGACCGCAGACATCTCTATGTATCCTGGAGAATACGCGCTTTACTTTGATCAAAAGCTGACCTCTCCTACGATTGGACTAGAAGAAGTGAACGGGAGTTCCGGTGCTCGGGCCAAAGTATTCCCTAATCCGGCCGCTAGCTCCCTCCATATACTCACAGATGGTCAAGCGGCGCAGTTAGAAACCCGTTTACTCGATATCCAAGGTCGCTTGGTTTTTGCTCAAACTATGGAAGCCAGTTCGGGGAATGTGGGGCCTATAGATGTTTCTGCTCTGCCCAATGGAATTTACTTACTCCAACTAGAGGGTGAAGGAATTAGAGAAACGCACAAAATCATCGTTCAACATTGACACTAAAGCCCCGCTACTTGCGAGGCTTTAAATCAAAATTCTTTCAATACTAGCTCCCTGCTCGATTAACAGTGATTGAGTAAATATCATGTGATTTATCATTTGCAATCATAACTGCAATTTCAAACTTATCATTGCTAAAATATTGGCCAAAAGACAAGTCATACATACCAAGGTGTTTTTCAAACCCCTCTAACTCTCTAATATCTTGACTGTCATATTTTTCTTCTAGTTGTGATACGAGTTTTTTAAATTCCAAGAACTCTAAATTATTGATAGATAGTATGTAGCCATCTTCTCCTAATATCTCAAGTCGAATTAAAGAATCTTGATAACAATATCTTGTGCTAAAGTCATTTTTAAAACACATTGTCATGTCCCAATTTCCGATAAAATCTTCACGATACGATTTGTCATTTAGCAATTTAGTTAAGCCCTGCTCATCAATTTTAAAGTTTGTTGGTACTTGGGAACAAGAAGCAAAAAAACTAATGGCTAAAATAATTGCACTCATAAAAGATATATTACGTCTAATCATTTGTCTATTTGGGAGTGTTCACTAAAGTGTGTCATTGGTTAAAAATCTATCTTCAAAATAGTCACATAAATCCCTGCGGACAT